>NZ_JBSFNC010000046.1:0-65126 GCF_053586895.1 Amycolatopsis sp. NPDC003731
ATATCATAATTTACAAACATGACCTGATGAACTTCGTACGCCTGGTTGTCAGCAGCACGCTTTCCCGCCTTGACACACCCGGTCGACGACTGAGAATCCCACCGGAGGGGCGGGGGAGGTCGGACCCGCTCTGCCGCGGCAGAAAAGACAAAAGCGTCCTCGCCGGACAGGCAGGCTCCGGGATGACCACCGGCTACCGCTGCTGGCCCACGTTGGGTGGGTGGGCCGCGGGGTGGTCATCCCGTCGCCTGAATCGAGGCCTATCACTTTGAGCCGGGCCCGCAAGCCCGCGTCGTCAGCCAGCCCCGCGCGGTGGGTTGCGGGCCCGGCTCAAAGTGATTTGACGGCCTCAGGCGACGGGATGACCACCCAGCTCCTCTATTTTTGCGTCAGCGGACTGCGTCCAGGGCGTTCACCAGGCCGTGGCCGTAGTACGAATTGTTCTTCGCCGGGCCCGTGCACGCCTCTTCCGTCGATGCGCACTTCACCACGTCCGCTTCGCTCTCCAGGATCTGCGTCAGGAACCTCGGGGATGCTCCGCGGAACTTCGATGCCAGGAGCGCCGCTACCCCTGCCGCGTGGGGGGATGCCATTGATGTTCCGCACTTCGAGCCGTACTGGCCGCCGACCACCGATGACAGGGGGCAGGCCGGGCCCGCTCCTTCCGGCGGTGACTGCTCGAACGCGCCGCCCGGGGCCGTTACCTCGATCTCGCCGTAGTTGCTGAAGTCCGACTTCGTGCCCGCGTAACCGACCGAGGACACCGTCACCACTTCGTCAGCCATGCCCGGGAGGATGGCGCACGACGCGTCCACCGGGTGCGGGCGGTTCTTGTCCGTGGTCTGGTTCGTCAGGTCCAAGCTGTCGTTGCCCGCCGCCGCCACGTTGAGCACTCCTCGGTGCGTCGAGTACGCCACCGCCCTGCGGATCGCCTCGAACGCCGCCGCGTCTCCCGGCTGCTTCGGGCAGTAGAACATCCCCGGGTCGATGTAGTAGCTGTTGTTCGTCACCGCGAAGCCGTGCTCCGCCGCCCAGACGAAGCCGCAGACCGCCGACTCCGGGAAGATGTAGCCCGCGTCGTTGACCACCTTCACCGAGGCCAGCCGGACGCCCGGGGCGATGCCCGTGAAGCCCGCCGCCGGGTCCTTGCCCGCGATCGTGCCCGCCACGTGCGTTCCGTGGTCCGAAGTCGTCGGCTGCCACGAGGCCGGCGTCAGGTCCGGCGCGCCCGTCACGCAGCCCGCCGACGAACGAACGTCGAGGGCCGCCTTGAGCGCCGGGTGCGTTGCCTCGATGCCCGAGTCGAGCACGCCGACCGTCACCGCGCGGCTGCCCTGGTAGATCTTGTTGGCTTCCGGCGCGTGGATCGCCTTCATGTCCCACTGCTGCGCGGACAGGTCACCGGCCGCGGCGACCGAGCGGGTGTCCTCCAGCGTGCGCACCGCGCCCAGCGAACGGGCCGAGGCACCCTGGGAGGCCACGTCCTTGGCGCCCGAATAGGCCCGGTAGACGCCGATCTTCTGCTGGAAGTCCGCATTGCGCGAGCTGGCGATCGCGACGCCGATCGGCGCGTAGTACGCGACCTTCGTGCCGCACTTGGCCGCCAGCTCCTTGTCGACGGCCGACGCGCGGGTGCCCGGCTGGTACGTCACGACGTAGGTGTACGGCGTGCTCGTCGTGTCGCAGGCAACCGGCGCGGCCTCCGCGGCCGGGGCCACCGCGAACAGGCCGCCTCCGACGGCCAGTGCAAGCGGGGCCGCCATTCGACGTAAACGGGACATTCCACCTCCAGGGTCTGTGGCGTCAACCTAAACCGGCCCCGGAAGCCGCGCCACCGACCAAAGTCAGGAGGAGACCCGCGCGGTCGCCCGGACGCCGCGCCAGCCGAGCACGCCGATGATCGTGCCGAGCACGAACGAAACGACGGTCAGCACGGCGTGCACCACGAAGTAGGCGGTGGGCGAGCCGTCGGGGGTCCAGGCCCGGTCGCTGTCCCACAGGTTCTTGGCGAAGGTGATCCAGATGATCCACGACCACACACCGAAGGCCAGCAGGAACAGCGAGGTGCCGCGTGAAATGCGCATGCCCCGTAGTATGCGGCGGCGGTCGCGACGCTAGATTGCGTGGGTGCACTCCGTTGTTTCCCGGTCGCTCAAGGTCTTCACGACGACGCTCGCCGCCGCCCTCCTGGCCCTGAGCTCGCCGGCGCTGGCGGCCGCGGCGCCGCAACAGGGTCAGTGCGCGAACCGCCAGGCACCCCCGCCGCCGGTCGACACGTCGGAGAAGCCCGCGCCGGGCAAGCAGGCCCCGGCGCCGCTGGCGGTGCCCGCGGTCCCGGTCGGCGGCCCCCGGATGGCCGAATGCGGCCTGATCACCCCGGACGGCGCGCTCAACCCGCCGGACGGCAACACCGCGGCGTCCTGGGTGGTGCAGGACCTCGACACCGGCGCGGTGGTCGCGGCGAAGGACCCGCACGCCCGGCAGCGGCCCGCGTCGCTGATCAAGACGCTGCTCGCCCTGGTCGTCGTCACCCAGCTGGACCCGCAGCAGCCGATCGTCGCGACGAAAGAGGACGCCGAGCAGGAGTGCACCTGCGTCGGCCTCGTCGCCGGCGGCCGGTACACCGTCGACCAGCTGCTGCACGGCCTGCTGATGCACTCGGGCAACGACGTCGCGCACGCGTTCGCCACGGTGCTCGGCGGGGTCGACGCCACGGTGGCGAAGATGAACGCGCTGGCCGCGAAGGTCGGCGCGCTCGACACGCGCGCCGCGACGCCCTCGGGCCTGGACGGGCCGGGCATGTCGACCTCGGCCTACGACCTCAGCCTGATCTTCCACTACGCGATGAAGCAGCCGGAGTTCGCGAAGGTCGTCGCGACGAAGAGCTTCGAGATCCCGGCGACCGGCGGCAAACCGGCCATCCCGATCTTCAACGACAACAAGCTCCTGGGCGTCTACCCCGGCTTCCTCGGCGGCAAGACCGGCTTCACCGACGACGCCCGGCACACCTACGTGGGCGCGGCGCAGCGCAAGGGCAAGCGCCTCGCGGTCGTCATGCTGCGCGCCGAGCAGAAGCCGACGAAGGTGGTCGACCAGGCGGCGAAGCTGCTCGACTACGGCTTCGCGCTCGAGGAGGACCGGGCCGTGCCGGTCGGCCAGATCACCTACCAGGCACCGGCCGCGACACCGTCGAGCGAAGATCCGTCCGTGCTCGCCGACGGCGGCACCGGCAACAGCGGCACGTCCTCGGCCGCGTCGGCGGCGAAGGAGGACCCGTTCGGCGTCACCGGCTGGATCATCACGCTGGTGGTGTTCCTGATCATCGTCGGCGGGTTCGTGGTCGGGCACCAGCGCAAGAAGGCCGCGGGCTAGCGGAAACCGGGCCCCGGCTCGGGCGTCACCCGATCGGTGGCGATCGCGCCGCCGCAGTGGCCGCAGGCGACGTACGTCCCGCCGATCTCCCCGCAGTCGTGGTGCCGCAACAGGACCGGTGGTCCCTCGGGGCCGGCGAGGTGCCGGTCCCCCCACTGCATGAGCGTGACGACGGCACCGAAGAGATCCCGCCCGGCGGCGGTCAGCACGTATTCGGGCACCGGGTCGACCCGCTCGAGCACACCGGCGTCGACGAGCGTCTTCAGCCGCGCGGACAACGTCGGGCGCGGGATGGACAGGTTGCGCGCGAACTCGCCGTAGCGGCGCACGCCGAAGAACGCCTCCCGCAGGATGAGCAGGCTCCACCGCTCGCCGACCAGGTCGAGCGCGCGGCCGACCGAGTCCGCCGTGAACCGGTGCTCCAAGCCGGTCACAGCTGTTCCGTCCGGGCCGGGACGCCCAGCAGGAGCTTGCCGGAGAGCTCGTAGCTGGCCGGGTTGACCTGGAAGTGGGCGGTCGCGGTGTGCGCGTCGCGGAACCGGCGTTGCAACGGCGAAGTCTCGTAGATCGCCGCGCCGCCGCCGAGGTCGTACATGCTCTCGGCGACCTTCGCGGCGGTACGCGTCACGTGTGTCGCAGCGAGCCGGAGGCCCAGTTTGAGCGCGTCCGGGACCGGTTCGCGGCCCTGCGCGGCCTGCCAGGCGTCGTCGATGCTCGTGTAGAAGAGCAGCCGCGCGGCACGCAGGGCCGCTTCGGCCTCCGCGACGGCGGCTTGGGTCGCCGACCTCTCGGCCAGCGACCGGCTGGAACCGAGCGGGGTGCGCGTCGAGGCGAGTTCGACGAGGTCGTCGATGGCGCCGCGCGCGTTGCCCAGCGCGGCGGCCGCGACGGACAGCGCGAAGAACCCGAAGAGCGGGAACCGGTGCAGCGCAACGGCTTCCGGCGGCGGACCGGCCAGCACCGAGAAGACCCGGTGATCCGGGACGAACAGGTCGTCGGCGACGCAGTCGTGGCTGCCGGTGCCGCGCAGGCCGTTGGTGTGCCAGGTGTCGAGCACCGCGATGTCGGCCTTCGGCAACGCGGCGACGTAGAGCGCCTTCTCGTGGACGAACCCGGCGAAGAGCCAGTCGGCGTGCGGGATGCCGCTGCAGAAGGCCCATCGGCCGGTGACGAGGTAACCGCCGTCGATCTTCCGGCCGCTCCCGCGTGGCGCCCAGACCCCGGCGGCGACCGTGCGCGGGTCTCCGAAGACCTCCTCGGCGCACTTCCGCGGGGCGTAGGCCGAGAGCAGGCTGCTGGTCACGGCGATCGAGACGCACCAGCCGGCCGAGGCGTCCCCGCGGGCGACCGTCTCGGCGGTTTCGAGGCTGACGGCGGGCGGCACTTCGGGGCCGCCGAGGTAGCCGGGGACGCCGGTGCGGAACAGCTGGGCGTCGGTCAGCTTCGCGACCAGTTCGGGCGGCAGGGCGCGCTGCCGCTCGGTGACCGGGGCGAGGGTCTTGGCGAGGTCGGCACACTCGCGGGCGGCGTCCAGCAGCACGAAACCCTCCGGTTCAGATTTCTTACCGGTTCAGTTTCTTTACTGGGCGCGTGGCTGTCAAGACTTGCGGCGCCCACCCAGCCAGGCGAGCAGCGCACCGGCGCTGAAGGCCCCGGCGACGGCGCCGAGGCCGGGCCCACGCTGGAGGGTGACGTTCTGTTCGAGCCGAACCGGCGGCGGAGGCGCGATGACCTTGCGTTCGTTCTCCTCGGCCGTCGCAGTCCAGGCCGTGACGAGCAGGAGGAAGCGCGAGACGAGGTTGGCGAACACGAGCAGGCCGATGACCGGCCCGAACAGCGCGAACGCGGGCGACTTCGTCACGCTGGCCAGGTAGATCGTGGCGGCCTGCTGCAGCACGACGAACCCGACCGCGGCGAACACGGCGCCCTTCACGGCACTGCGCAGCGCGACGCGTTCCCGGGGCAGGCGGGCGATCACCCAGAGGAAGACGAGGGTGTTCGCGGCCAGCCCGAGGACGATGGTGGCGCCCCGGAGCAGGACGATCGCCCAGGTGGCGTGTTCGAGCCCGACGAGTTCGAGCAGGAACTGCCCCACGCCACCGCCGATCGCGGTCAGCGCGAAGGAGACGATGAGGGCGACCCCGAGCCCGATCAGCGCAACGAGGTCCTTGAGCGTCTGCTTGACGACCGGCTGCGGCTGTTTTTCCTGGCCCCACTGCGCGGTGAGGGCGTCCCGCAGGTTCGACATCCACCCGACGCCGGAGTAGAGGGCGATGAGCAGACCGAAGATCCCGATCCCGCTCCCGGACTTGAGCGCGGCGTCGACGATCCCGGTGACGAGGGTCTGCAGCCCCCCGGGCACGGACTTCTTGATGCCGTCGGAGATCTGCCGGATGATGTCCGGATCGTTGTTGACGGCCAGCCCCACAACGGCGAAGGCGACCATCAGGATCGGGATGACGGAGAGCACGCTGAAGTAGGTGATGGCGGCGGCGTAGTGGTTGCCGTACCGCTCGGTGAAGGCATCGTTGGCCCGGATGAGGTGATCGAGCCACGGGTACTTCCGCCGCAACCGCGGCAGGAGCTTTTCCTCTTCTTCAGTCGCCACCGTGAAACGCTAACCACGCAAGGTGAACCCCGCAACGCGAGCGGCCGGCGTGGGGGAGGTCAGTTCGGCGTGTGGTCCGTGGCCGCCGTGATGAGCGGCGCCGCTGCCCGCAAGTTGTCCACAACGTCAGCCGGCTGTGGATCAATTGTCCCGCTTCTGGTCGGGAGGCAGGATTTGTCGGTGGGTGCCGATAGACTGGACTTGGGCACGCCCCCAGGGAGGGTGGGGACTGCGGCAGAGTCGGAGTGACCTTTCAGCTGCTCACCGGTCTGAACGGCACGCGGACGCCCAGACCTGCACTCCACCCAGACCTCCCCCGCCGCCCCGATCCGAAGCCAGAACACGGTCGGTGGTGCCGGGTCAAGGCACGCTTTCCCGCCTTGACGCGGTGCTACCGGCCGTAGTGACAATCCCGGCTTCGGGGTGGTGGGCACGCCACGGGAAAGGCGCGCCACACTTCACGTGACCAAGGTCAGCAGCGCGGGATAGGCGTCCACCGCGGTGAGCACCGGCGCCCCTCGACCTGCCGCGAACGCGGCGACCGCCTCATAAGCCTCATCCAGCTCCCGCTCGGTCAGCGGCACGGCCGACTCGATCTCCGACGAACCACGCGCGGCGAAGCGGCGGCGGACCTCCTCCCGCCCCGGCAGCAACACGACCTCGTGGAAAGTCGCCCCGCACTCGGCCGCCAGCGCCTCGAGCCGTTCCGGGAACCCGGCCCGCGCCACCAGTTGCGGCACCACCACGTCGTGCCCCGCGCCGAGGTGCGTCCGCGCTGCCGCCAGGGCGATCTCCCGCGCGAGCCGGCCGGCCTCGCCCGGCGCTGATCGCCAGGCGCCGAGCATCGCCCGGATGCGGTCCACGTCCAGGGCCAGCGCCGGCGGGTGGTGGTCGGCGTAGCGCCGGGCCAGCGTCGACTTGCCGCTGGCCGGCGGGCCGTTGAGCAGGATCAGCTTCACCGCACCGGCGGCAGGAACCCGATTCGCTGGTACGTCTTGGCCAGCGTCTTCGACGCCACCTCGCGCGCTCGTTCGGCGCCCGCGGCGAGGACCTTGTCCAGCTCCGCGACATCGTCCAAATAGGACTTGGCGCGCTCCTGGATCGGGGTCACCCACTCGACGAACACCTCGCCGAGGTCCTTCTTCAGGTCGCCGTAGCCCTTGCCCTCGTACGCTGCTTCGAGGTCCGGGATCGTCCGGCCGGTCAGGGCCGAGTAGATCGTCAGGAGGTTCGAGACGCCCGCCTTGTTCTCCGCGTCGAACTTGACCTCGCGGCCCGTGTCCGTCACCGCCGAGCGGAGCTTCTTCGCCGAGCGCTTCGGGTCCTCGAGCAGCTCGATGATGCCGTTGACGTTGGACGCCGACTTGCTCATCTTGGCCGTCGGTTCCTGCAGGTCGTAGATCTTGGCCGTGTCCTTGATGATGTACGGCTCCGGCACCACGAACGTCTTGCCCAGCCGGTTGTTGAAGCGCTGCGCGAGGTCGCGCGTCAGCTCCAGGTGCTGGCGCTGGTCCTCGCCGACCGGGACGGCGTCGGCCTGGTAGAGCAGGATGTCCGCGGCCTGCAGGACCGGGTAGGTGAACAGGCCGACGCTGGAGCGGTCGGAGCCCTGCTTCGCCGACTTGTCCTTGAACTGCGTCATCCGGCCGGCCTCGCCGAAGCCGGTCTGGCACTCCAGCACCCAGCTCAGCTGCGCGTGCTCCGGGACGTGGCTCTGCACGAAGAGGGCACTGCGCTGCGGGTCGATGCCGATGGCGAGCAGCTGCGCGGCCGAGACGCGGGTGCGCTGGCGCAGCACCTTCGGGTCCTGCTCCACCGTGATCGCGTGCAGGTCGACGACGCTGTAGAACGTCTCGTGCGTGTCCTGCAGCTTCACCCACTGGCGCAGCGCGCCGAGGTAGTTGCCGAGGTGGAACGAGTCGGCGGTCGGCTGGATCCCGGACAGGACCCGCGGGCGGCGCTCTGCGACGGTCTGCTCTTCGGACACGTCAGGATTCTTCCAGGCCGGGACGAGCGGCGGGCGCCGAGGGCCCTCAGGCGTTCGGGCGCTGGGTGAGGAACGGGCGGGTCGGCGTCGCGTCGGGCTCGCCGAGGACGGCTTCGGCCATCGCCGTGACCGGGTCGGGCACCTCCGGCACCGCGGGGGCGGCCTCGGCCAGCCGGGTCTTGCGGCGCTGGCGCAGCACACCGAGCGTCATGCCGACGATGCCGAGCGCAACCGCGACCAGCCCGACGGGGCCGAGCACGCCGAAGGCCTCCACGTTGGTGTCGGCCTGCGCTGTCGTCGTGTCGGCGGCGAACGCGCTGCCGCCGGCCAGGAGCAAGCCTGCCGGGACGAGCGCGGCCACCACGGCCGCGCGGGAACCGCGCAGGGTGGACCGCAACAGGGTTCGACCTGGGTTGCGCACCGGAGTGCCTCCCGCGAGTAACGCTCACCCATCCGAGTGAGACGTTGCGTGCTACTGGTCAGAAAACTACCGAGCGTGTCAAGACCTGCCGGTTCTGATCAACTCGGAAGCGAGGGTAGCGCTCATTCCGTAATACGCTTCCGGCGCCCCCGGGGTTCACTTTCGCCACCCGGGTGGGTGAAGTCGTTACTACTTGAAGTAGAGCGTGACCGGACAGTGTCCGATCGAGGGTCACCCGTTCTTCGCAGCATCCGCTCACGCTGCGACGTTCGCCGCAGTGCCCACTGCTCCGATCGCGTCCACCTGTTCGGAAAACTTTTCACCGGATAGTGATTGGTCTATACCTCTTGGAGTAGTTGCCGAGTCCGTCCGGACCGCGCCCGGACGGCGTGACAAGAGGAGTTCCGCATGGCGATCACCCGCTTCCTGAAGCGCGCCGGAGTGGCGATGAGCGCGCTCGTCACGGCCGTCGCACTGGCCCCGGTCGCCTCCGCTGCGTCCTTTGTGGTCAGCGAAGCGCAGTTCGGGCAGATGTTCCCGGGCCGCAACACCTTTTACACCTACAGCGGCCTCACCGCGGCGCTGTCGGCCTACCCCGGTTTCGCGAACACCGGCGACGACACGGTGAAGAAGCAGGAAGCCGCCGCGTTCCTCGCGAACGTCAGCCACGAAACCGGCGGGCTGGTGTACGTCGTGGAGCAGAACACCGCGAACTACCCGCACTATTGCGACACGAGCCAGCCGTACGGCTGCCCGGCGGGCACCGCGGCGTACTACGGCCGCGGCCCGATCCAGCTGAGCTGGAACTTCAATTACAAGGCGGCCGGCGACGCGCTCGGCATCGACCTCCTCGGCAACCCGTACCTGGTCGAGCGGGACGCGGCGGTCGCGTGGCAGACCGGGCTCTGGTACTGGAACACCCAGAGCGGCCCCGGCACGATGACGCCGCACGACGCGATGGTCAACGGGCGCGGCTTCGGCGAGACCATCCGCAGCATCAACGGTTCGATCGAGTGCAACGGCGGCAACCCGGCCCAGGTGCAGAGCCGGATCGACCTGTACACGCGGTTCGCCGGGATCCTCGGCGTCCCGACGGGCGGCAACCTCTCCTGCTGACCGTCCTACCGGGGGAAGTCGATGTCGTAGGTCGCGGTGACGGGCGCGTGGTCGGACCAGCGCTGGTCGTAGGCGGCCGCTCGCTCGACCACGACGTCGACGACCTTCTCGGCGAGGCCGGGCGTCGCGAGCTGGCAGTCGATGCGCCAGCCGGAGTCGTTGTCGAAGGCCTGGCCGCGGTAGGACCACCAGGTGTACGGGCCGGGGCCTTCGGGATCGAGCCGGCGCTGGACGTCGGTGAAGCCGGCCTCGGTGTAGACGCGGCCGAGCCAGGCGCGTTCTTCGGGCAGGAAGCCGGAGTTCTTGCGGTTGCCGCGCCAGTTCTTGAGGTCGACGGTGTCGTAGGCGATGTTCCAGTCCCCGACCACGACGGCTTCCCGCCCGTCGGCGGCGGCCTTCGCCCGGAGCTCGACGAGGTAGGGCAGGAACGCGGCCATGAAGCGTTCCTTTTCGTCCTGACGTTCGGTGCCGACGTCCCCGCTGGGCAGATAGAGGCTCGCGACGACGACGTTCGGCAGGTGCACCTCGAGGTACCGCCCGCTGTCTTCGAATTCGGGCTCCCCGAAGCCGACGCGCACCTCTTCGGGCTCGACGCGGCTGTAGACGGCAACGCCGTTGCGCCCCTTGGCGGCCGAGGGGGCGTGCACGGAGAACCACCCCTCGGGTTCGACGACGGCGGCGGGCAGCTGACTGGCTTCGGCCCGCACCTCCTGGCAGGCGACCACGTCGGCTTGGGTGGCGGCGAGCCACTCGACGAAGCCCTTCTTGGCGGCGGCGCGGAGGCCGTTGACGTTCACGGTGGAGACGGTCAGCACGGACTGCACGCTACCCGGCGGAGTGTCCGGGCCGCGGGGCCGGTGAGGTGACCGGCGGCAGGCGCGGTGCCGGTTCTGCCAGACTGCCGCGCATGGGTGATCTGACTGTGCTCGGCAGTTGTGGCGCGTGGCCGGAGCCCGGACGCGCTTGCGCCGGTTTTCTGTTGTCGCACAACGGGTTTCGCGTCGTCCTCGACCTCGGGTACGGCACCGCGCCGCGGCTGTTCGCGCACTGCCGCGGCGGGTTGCCGGATGCGGTGATCGTGACGCACGAGCACCCCGACCACTGCGCCGACGTGAGCGCACTCGGGCGCGCGTGGCACTACACCGTCCAGGTCGACGCGCCTTCGGCACGGCTGCCGCTGCACTGCACGCCCGGGACCATCCGGAGGCTCGAGGCGATGGAGCCCAGGCCGCATCCGACGACCCTTTTCGACGTGCACGACCTCAGCGAGGCGGCCGACGTCGGGCCGTTCCGGCTGACGTCGTACGCGTTGCCGCACCACCAGCCGAATTTCGGGGTGCGCCTGGTTGCGGACGGGCTGACCGTCGCCTACACGGGTGACACGGGCCCGTCGCCGGCGCTGGCCGAGCTCGGGCGCGATGCGGACCTGTTCATCTGCGACGCCACCCTCAGCACCCCACCACCGGAGGGCGAGCCCCGCTACCTGATGACGGCCGCGGAGGCGGGCCACTGGGCGGAGAAGGCTGGAGCGCGAAGGCTCCTGCTCACGCATTTCTGGCCCGGCACCGACCGCGCCGCGGCAGCCGAGGAGGCGCAGGGCGAGTTCCGTGGCGAGGTGGTGGTGGCGGAGGAGGACCTTGTCATCGCGCTCTGACGCCTGATGGAGTGCAGGGCCCGGCTGATTGATCGTCGCCTCGCTGACCGCCGGGCTCGCCCGACCGGCTGACCGCCGCCTCGCCGACCGACCAGCCGCCGCCTCACCCAGCCGCCGCGCCCGCCCAGCCAGCCGCCGCGCCCGGCCGACCGCCACGCCCGACCGCCTCGCCCGGTCGGCCGGCCAACCGCCGCCTCACCCGCCAGGCCGACCGCCGCCGCGGCCGCGGCCGGCCAGCCGCTGCCGCGATCGGCTCACCGCCTCGCCCGACCGACCGGCCGCAGCGCCCGGTTAAGCGCCTCACCCAGCCGCCGCCGCGCCTGCCGGCCGCGGCCGCGCCTGGCCGGCCGCCCCCTCGCCTGACCGGCCGACCGCCGCCGCTCACCCGCCTGGCCGGCCCCCAGCCGCTGCCGTGCCTGGCTGACCGCCGCCTCACCCGGCCGACCGCTGCCGCACCCCGGCACCCGGCACCCGGCACCCGGCACCCGGCACCCGGCACCCGGCACCCCGGCACCCCGGCACCCCGGCACCCCGGCACCCCGGCACCCCGGCACCCCGGCACCCCGGCACCCCGGCACCCCGGCACCCCGGCACCGACGATCGTCCCTCGTGCTCCGACCCCCGTCTGAGCACGTCCCCAAGGCTCGATCCCCCGCGCCGCACGGCCCGCGAGACTCCCCCTGGAGACCCCGCGGACACCCCGGCCCATGCCGCGATTCAGTTGTCGCCCGCCCCCGGACGTCCCCTCCTTCCCACGGCCCCCAACGGCCGCCACCTGCGGTTTTCGACGTGATCAGTTCTATCACCCACCACCGACAAAAACCGGGCCTTGACCACCGAAGCTACTTTCATTAGCTTTTAAGCTATGCCAAGTAGCCACCATGTCGCCTAGAGCCGGCCTGACCACCGATGCCGTGGTCGAGCTGGCGATCGCCCTCGTCGATGAAGGCGGGCCCGGCGAGCTCACCCTCGCCAAGGTCGCCGACCGTGCCGGGGTTGCCGCGCCCTCGCTCTACAAGCACGTCAAGAACCTCGCCGACCTTCGGCGGCTCATCGACCTCCGGGTCGTCAAAGAAATGGCCGAAACCCTCAAGAACGCCGCCACCGGGCGGGAGGGCGGGGACGCCGTTGCCGCCCTGGCCGACGCCTACCGGCGCTACCTGCAAGCCCACCCGCACCGCACCCACGCCCTGACCGCCGCCCCCGATCAGGGGGATGTCGAGCTCAGCAGCGCCACCCATGCCGTTGCCGAAGTCGTCTTCGCCGTCCTGCGGCCCTTCGGCTTCGATCACGCCCGATCCGTCCACGCCACGCGGTGCATCCGCGCCGCCGTTCACGGCTTCGCGAGCCTCGAAGCCTCCGGTGGCTTCGGGCGCCCCGAAGACGTCGGCGAAAGCTTCGAAGTGCTCAAGAAGATGCTCGTCCAGGGCCTCACCGACTACGCGACGAACCACCCGGAGAAACGATGACCTTCATCCTCGCCGTCCTCCTCTTCACCGTCGGGCTCGGCGTGCTCGACACGCGCTTCCCCTGGACGGAGGCCCGCCGATGATCGCCGGGCACTTCGGGCTGGCCGCCGCCGTCAAGGCGGGCCGTCCGGCCATTCCCGTGTGGACGCTCATGCTCGCCACCGCCTGGCTCGACGTCGTCTTCGTGCCGCTCTACCTGAGCGGCGTCGAGACGATCGACGGCGAAGGCTACGGCGGCGGCGTCATCCACGCCGACTACACGCACTCGCTCGTCGGCGCGCTCGTGCTCGCCGCGCTCTTCGGCGCCGTCGCCGCCAAGTGGCTCGGCCGCGAAGCCGGGCTCGTGCTCGGCGGGGTCGTCTTCTCGCACTGGCTGCTCGACCTCGTCGTGCACCGCGCCGACCTGCCGATCCTGCCCGGCAACGCCGGTGATCTGCCCGTCTTCGGCTTCGGGCTCTGGCGGCTGCCCGCCGTCTCGGCCGTCGTCGAACTGCTGATGCTGGCGGTCGGGATCGGCCTCTACTGGCGCGCCGCCACGAAACGGGACCCGAAACGCGCGCGGACGCTCGGCCTGTCAGCCGCGGCCTTCGGCGTCGTCACGCTCGCGGCCGACCTGATCGGCCTCTGAAACCTCAGCAGGCGGAGCCGGCGACGGGCTGGGTGAACTCGGCGGCCACCCACTTGTTGTCGGCCACCTTCCGGAAGCCGGCCTGCACACCCGGCAGGACGTCGAACTGGGCGTCACGCAGGTACTTGCCGACGACCTTGGCGTTGCCGTCGGCCGCTTCGCGGGCGTTGAGGACGTCCGCGGTCACCGTCACCTTGCAGCCGGTGGCCGACGCTCCCGACGCCTGCTTGCCCGACGAGTTCACGTACACGATGACGATCAGGACGAGCGCGCCCAAGATGAGCAGAGTCTTCTTCGACATGCCTTCCTCCAACCCGCGAGCCCGTCCCCACGCCAAGGGTAGGCAATCCTTTACCCCGACGGCAGCGCCGGACGACGCAACCACCCGGAGGCGCCAGCGACGTCACCCCGTGTGATCAAAGAGAAAGCCCCTCCCCGGCGAACCGGGGAGGGGCCCTCAGAGCACGAACTCAGCCCTGGGCGATCTTCTTCGCCAGGTTGTCGTCCAGCGTCGCGAGGAACTCCTCGGTCGTCTGCCACGGCTGGTCCTTGCTGATGAGCAGCGCGAGGTCCTTCGTCATCTGGCCGCTCTCGACGGTCTCGACGACGACCTGCTCCAGCTTGTTCGCGAAGCCGATCAGCTCCTGGTTGCCGTCCAGCTTGCCGCGGTGCTCGAGGCCGCGGGTCCAGGCGTAGATCGACGCGATCGGGTTGGTCGACGTCGGCTTGCCCTGCTGGTGCTGGCGGTAGTGCCGGGTGACCGTGCCGTGCGCGGCCTCGGCCTCGACGGTCCGGCCGTCCGGCGTGCGCAGCACCGATGTCATCAGGCCGAGCGAGCCGAAGCCCTGCGCGACCGTGTCGGACTGGACGTCACCGTCGTAGTTCTTGCACGCCCAGACGTAGCCGCCCTCCCACTTCATCGCCGCGGCGACCATGTCGTCGATCAGGCGGTGCTCGTAGGAGATGCCCTTGCTGTCGAAGTCGGCCTTGAACTCGGCGTCGAAGATCTCCTGGAACACGTCCTTGAACATGCCGTCGTAGGCCTTGAGGATCGTGTTCTTGGTCGACATGTAGACCGGCAGGCCGCGGTCGAGGCCGTACTGCAGCGACGCGCGCGCGAAGTCCTCGATCGACTTGCGGTAGTTGTACATCCCCATGGCGACGCCGCCGCCCTCGGGGAACTTCGCGACCTGGAACTCCATCGGCTCCGACCCGTCCTCCGGGGTGAAGCTGATGGTCAGCGTGCCGGGGCCGGGGACCTTGAAGTTGGTCGCCTTGTACTGGTCGCCGTGGGCGTGGCGGCCGATGATGATCGGCTTCGTCCAGGTCGGCACCAGCCGCGGGATGTTCTGGATGACGATCGGCTCGCGGAAGATCACGCCGCCGAGGATGTTGCGGATCGTCCCGTTCGGGGACAGCCACATCTTCTTGAGGCCGAACTCCTCGACGCGCGCCTCGTCCGGGGTGATGGTCGCGCACTTGACGCCGACGCCGTGCTTCTTGATGGCGTTCGCGGAGTCGATGGTGACCTGGTCGTCGGTGCGGTCCCGCTCCTCGATGCCCAGGTCGTAGTAGTCCAGGTTCACGTCCAGGTACGGGTGGATCAGCTTGTCCTTGATGAACTGCCAGATGATGCGGGTCATCTCATCGCCGTCGAGTTCGACGACGGTGCCCTGGACCTTGATCTTGGCCATGAGCAGCGGTGCTCCTTCCGCGGATCTTCGCGTTCTTCGATACGTCTCGCCGGTAGCGGTACAAGCGTACTGCTTGACGCACCTGGATGGTTCAAGTAGTGGTCGGCATCAAGTCTCCACCCGCGCTTTGTGGCGCGGATCACCGGGCACGGCCCGATCCGACCGCTCGCCGAGCGACCATCGCTTTTCGGGCGTGAACCAGGGCACGATGCCACCCGTGAATTCTTGATGCGGGAGGTGACGGCCATGTCGACCCATCGGTACGCCGGCTACGAAGACGACTACGAGAACGACTACCAGGATTCCGGTGAGCCCGGTGACGTGCTCGACGAGCGGCCGCGCCGCGGAGCCGCGCACGTCGTCAGCGCGCTCGGCGGGCTCGTGCTGACGCCGGTCGCGCTCGGCCTGCTGAGCTGGGGCGGCCTGCGCCAGCAGCAGCTGATCCAGGCCACGCTGAGCACCAACCGCGACGCCCTCGGCATCGCGCTGCTGGCCGGCGGGGCGATCCTGCTGCTGGTCGTCGCCGCGCTCGGCGCCCTGTCGGCGGTCGGCCCGATCCTCGGCGGCCTGATCTACGGCGTGCTGCCCGGCGTCGCCGCGATGGCCATGCCCGAATGGGGGTTCCGGCTGGTCAACCTGATGCCGAAGAGCGACATCGCCTACGGCGTCATGGACTTCCTCTTCATCGGCGGCCTGCTCGGCGTCGGCTTCCTGCTGGTCGGCAGCGGACTGGCCAACGCCCTGGTCCGGCGGCGGCGCGAAGGCTGACCCACGCCGGTGGCATCATCGGCGGATGGGACTGTTCACCGTCACCGAGGCCCGCGCCGAACTGGCGCGCCTGCGGCCGGTCCTCGACGAACTCGTGCGCGTCCGCGCCGACGCCGCCGAGCTCGCGGCGTCGCTGCGACCGGGCGGCCGGGCCACCGAGCTGGGCGGCCTGCCCGAGTGGAAGGCCGCGCAGGCCCGCCTCGACGACCTGATGACGACGGTCCAGCGCACCGGCGCCGAGCTCAAGGGGTTCGCGCCGCTGCTGGTCGACTTCCCGGCGGAGCTGGACGGCACCGACGTGCTCCTGTGCTGGCTGGAAGGGGACGGCGAGCTGGCCTGGTACCACCGCGCGGACCTCGGGTTCGCCGGCCGTCGCCGCCTGAAAACCGCTGGTGGGCCTGGCTAGGTTGGGTTCGTGAGCGACGAATCCCGGGCCGCGTTCTTCGACGGTACAGCCGAGCACTACGACGACGACACGTTCCACGCCTCGGTGGCCGCCGCGCTGGTCGAGCCGCTGCCGTCCGGCCCGGAACTCGTGCTGGACGTCGCCACGGGGACCGGCTTCGCGGCGTACGCGGCGTTGCAGCTGAAGCCCACGCGCGTGCTGGCTGTCGACCTGTCGCCGGCCATGGTCGCGCGGGCCGAGGCGAAGGCCGCCGCGCAGGATCCGGCCGGCCTCATCACGTGGCAAGTCGGACCGGCGGTGCCGATGCCGGCGCCCAACCACTCGGCCGACGTCGTGCTGTGCGCGTCCTCGCTGCACTTCCTGGGCGCGGTGGCGTTCGCGGACTGGCTGCGCGTGCTGAAGCCGGGCGGGCGGCTGGCGTTCTCGGTGGTGTCCGGGGCGCGGTTCAAGCCGTCGGGGCCGTTCGCCGCGTTCGTGCCGGACGACCTGTCGTTCCCGCTCGACGAGGCCGGCGCCGCGGCGCTGGCCCACGGCTTCGTCGATGTGTCGGCGAAGACCTTCACCGCCGACGACGGCGAGCGCGTCCGCAGCGTCTTCGTGGTGCACGCGACGGCCCCCTGACTCAGGCCTGGAAGTGGACCTCACCGCGGGTGGCCGGGGCGTCCGGGCTGCCGCAGTGCTGGACGAACGTCAGGTCGACGTCGGTCGCCCAGCCGTTCGCGTCCAGGTCGAGCCGGTCGATCGTGAAGTCGGCGTACGCCTCGCTGCAGACGTTGCCGTGGGTGTAGACGAAGATGCCCGGTGTGGTCAGCTCCTGGTCGCTCTGCCAGCGGAACCGCGCGCCGGTGTACGTGCCGGTGTGCAGGGTCTCCCCCGTCGGTGCGCTCAGCTCGACGCGCAGGTCCTTCAGACCCGACTGGACATCGACCTTCAGGACGCCGTCGTACTCCCACACGGCGATCTCGTCGCCCGGAGCCACGTAGTGGGCGCTGCCCTCCAGCGGCCAGGCGCCCTGCTCCGAGGTGTAGTCGACCGTCTGCAGGGGGTCCGCCGAGGCGACCGGCACGAGGGCCGAGCCCAGTCCGGCCGCCTGGCAGCTCACCCTCCCGGGAGACAGGGGGTTTTACTCAACGGTGCAGCGACGCGCCCTTGAGGATCTTGTCGACGGCGTTCTTCGGCCCGTGCACCGCGAGCCCGGCCAGCGCCAGCTTCTCCCCCGGCACCTCGCGGACCGCCGCGCGGTTGTCGGCGTCGTTGCCCGTGTGGAACAGCTCGTCGGTGAAGATCGAGAACCGGAGGCCGCGGCCGAGCGCGCGGGCGTGGGCCGCCGTGAGGACGGCCGCCGTCCCGGAGAAGACCAGCACCGGCTGGCCGAACATCGGCAGGTACTCGGTGCCGTCGGCGTCGGCGTACGGCTCGCCCATCAGCTCGGGCGTCACGTGGGCGATGCCGCTCACCAGGAACGCCGTGACGTTCAGCCGCTGCCAGGACGCCAGGTCGTCGCGGAGCAGGACGGCGATCTTCGTGTCGAAGGAACTCATGCCGGTCACGATCGCCCGGGCGCGACGACCGCGTCTTGTACGTTCTTGACATGGCGGACGTCGCGGCTTGGCGGCCGGCGGTCCCGGGAATCGCCGAGGTCTTCCACGCGCGCTTCACCACGCACGCCTACCCGCTGCACACGCACGACACGTGGACGCTGCTGATCGTCGACGACGGCGTCATCCGCTACGACCTCGACCGCCACCACCACGGCGCGCTCGGCCCGGCCGTGACGCTGCTGCCGCCGAGCGTCGCCCACGACGGCCGCGCCGCGACCAGCCACGGCTTCCGCAAGCGCGTGCTCTACCTGGACACGCCGGTGCTCGGCGAAGACCTGATCGGCGCGGCGGTCGACCGGCCGAGCCTCGCCGACGGCCTCCTGCGCACCCGCATCCACCAGCTCCACGCGTCCCTCGCCGAGCCCGGCGACGCGCTGGAGGCCGAGAGCCGGCTGGTGCTGGTCGCCGACCGCCTGCGCACCCACCTGGGCAAGCCGGCGTCGCACGAGCCGAAGCGCGGCCTGGCCGACGACCTCCGGGACCTCCTGGACGCGCGCCTGCCGGAAGCGCTGACGCTGGCCGAAGCGGGCGAGACGCTCGGCGCGCACCCGGCGTACCTCGTCCGCTGCTTCGGGGCGCGGTTCGGCCTGCCGCCGCACCGGTACCTGACCGGCCGCCGGGTGGACCGGGCCCGCCGCCTGCTGCTCGACGGCACCCCGGCCGCGGAAGTCGCGACGGCGGCCGGGTTCACCGACCAGGCCCACCTGACCCGGCACTTCAAGCGGTACCTGGGGACGACGCCGTCGCGCTACGCGAAAACCCGGTGACGACGTCGTTACGATCCGGACATGGGGTTCCTCGCCAGGTTCGGCGGCCTGCGGTCCGCGGTCGTCGTCCTCACCGGCATGACCGCGCTCCAGATGGCGCTCATCGCGTTCGGCAACATCACCGACTTCGGCACGAACCAGGCCTTCGTCCAGCACGTCCTCGCCATGGACACGACGTTCCGCTCACCGGACACGATGTGGCGCGCGATCACCGGCACCGGCCTGCATAACGCGGCGTACGTGGTGATCATCGCGTGGGAGACGCTGACGGCCCTGGTCCTGATCGCGGCGTTCGTGGCGTGGCTGCGCGGGAGTGCCTCGGCCCGGCGCCTGTCCACACTCGGCTGGGTGATGTGGGTGCTGCTGTTCGGCGTCGGCTTCCTCGCCATCGGCGGCGAGTGGTTCCAGATGTGGCAGTCGGACAAGTGGAACGGGCTGCAGCCGGCGCTGCAGAATTTCCTCATCGCGACGGTCGCGCTGGTCGTTGCGCACCTGCCGGAGCGGGAGAGCACGTAGGAAGACGGGTCGTTGTGTCAAGATGACGGCATGCTGCGCGAACTGCACCTGACCGGCGACCCGGCGGCCGACGAGCTGCTGAACGACGACCCGTTCGCCCTGCTCGTCGGCATGCTGCTGGACCAGCAGTTCCCCATGGAGCACGCCTTCATGGGCCCGCGGAAGATCGCCATCCGGATGGACGGGTTCTCCCTGGCGAAGATCGCCGCGACCGACCTCGAGGAGTTCGTCGAGCTCTGTGTGGTGCCGCCGGCCATCCACCGGTACGGCGGTTCGATGGCCCGCCGCGTCCACGCGCTCGCCCAGCACATCATCGAGAAGTACGACGGCCGCACCGAGGGGCTCTGGCTCGACGGCCGCCCGAAGCCGGACGGCCCCGAGGTCCTCAAGCGGCTCAAGGCCCTGCCCGGGTTCGGGGAGCAGAAGGCCAAGATCTTCCTGGCCCTGCTGGGAAAGCAGCGCGGCATCCAGCCGAAGGGCTGGCGCGAGGCGGCCGGCGCGTACGGCGACCGGGGTTCGCGCCGGTCGATCGCCGACGTCACGAGCGCCGAAACCCTCGCCGAGGTGCGCGCGTTCAAGAAGGCCGCCAAGGCCGCCGCGACGACCGGCTAACGCACCCAGACGCGCAGGGGTCCGAGCGCCGAAGCTCCGTGGTCCAGCGCGATGCGCAGCGCGTCGCCGTGTTCGTAGCCGACCACCGGGAGGCCCGGGAACGCCGCCGCCACCGCTGCCACCGCGCCGGGCCACGCCGAGGCCGGGCCCGCGAAGTTGGACAGCCCCACCACCTCCTCACCGCGGTGGGCGACGACCAGCGCCGGGCCGCGGGACAGCACCGCCACCGAGGTGTCGACCGGGAAGCCGTGCTCGGTCGCCCGCCGCCAGCCCGGCTCGGGGACGCCCGGCCCGCACGCGATCCACGTGGCTTCGAACAGCACCGAGAACCCCGGCAACGCCAAGGTCGCGAAGCTGTCCTTGACCGAACACCCCGCCGAGGCGTCGACGAACGGGAGGATGTCGGCGGCGGTGGCGTCCGGGGTCAGCGTCACCGCGTCCGGGTAGTACTCCGGTGTGCGGGACGGCGAAGTCCACGCCCGCGCGCCGAACTCCCCGCCGCACACCAGATCGCACCACGCCGCGTTCTCCGCGACCGTCCACTCGAGACTCGTCACAGCAGGCCCGCCAGCTTGTACAGCACGAGGCTCCCGGCCACCGCGACGTTCAGGCTGGCACCGGTGCCGACCATCGGGATCTCCACGACGCTGTGACAACCGGGGCTCCGCCCCGGGCCGGGGGCTTCGCCACCCGGACCCCCGAAAGCGCTGTCGAGCAGGTCGAGAGCCTCCGGCGGGATCCCGGTCTGCTCATGACCGAGCACGGCGATCGTGCGGCCGCGGGCGGCAGGCAGGTCGGCCAGCCGGACGGCTTCCTCGGCCAGCTCGACGCCGACCACCTTCGTGCCCGCCGCGCGTTCGCGGGCCAGCCAGGCCGATGGGTCGTGCACCCAGTGCACGCAGGCCGGACGCCGCAACGTGTTCCCCCTCCGCAACGCTTCGGGCACCCACGGGAACCGCGGCACGGCGAGGCACGCGCCGACGGCGTCGCAGGTGCGCAGGAGCGTGCCGAGGTTCGCGCCGTGCAACGGCCACAGCGGGGCGGCCACCAGGTGCCCCCAACAGGAATGTGCCTTGCTCCGCCGGGACTTCCGCAGCTCTCGGGGCGTGCGGACCCGGACCGAAGGGCTCACCGGCGCCGAGGCGCGGCGCCTCCGGATTCGCTGATCATGCCGGGGATTCTAACCCGTTCGCGGGGTCCACGGGACGGATTTCCGCTCCTACCCTGGACCCGGAGGTGAAGCCCATGCACGCAGGAGTAGGCGACGAAATCCAGGTGCACGGCCGGACCGTCGGAGCGGCCGAGCAGCGCGGCGAGATCCTCGAAGTCCGGGGCCCCGACGGCGCACCGCCCTATCTGGTGCGGTTCGCCGACGGGCACGAAGGGCTCGTGTACCCCGGCCCCGACTGCGAGGTCCAGGCGCACGCCGATTAGACGGCGACCGGTTCCCGAGGCTCGCGGACCCGCCCCCACGCCGAGCCCACCAGCAGCAGGGCGACGAGGGTCAGCGCGGCCGCGACCTCCGGCAGCAACCGCGGGCCGCCGCTCGACAGCACCGCGCCGCCGACCACGCCGGACAGGCCGACGCCGAGGTAGATCGCGGACGCGTTGAGCGAGAGCACCAGCCCCGCGTGGCCCGGCGACAGCTCGATCAGGCGGTGCTGCACCGGCGGGTTGAACGACCACGTCGCCAGCCCCCAGACGAACAGCGAGATGCCGGCCGCGACCGGCGTCACCGTCGTCAGCGGCAGCAGCGCCATCACCGCGGTGATGGCCACGGTGACCACGAGCAGCGGCGCCCGCGAGCCCCAGCGGTCGACCGCCCGGCCGCCCGCGAAGTTGCCGATCGCGCCGCCGACGCCGTAGCAGAACAGCAGCACCGTCACCGTCGTGCCGTGCACGCCCGCCGTGGCGGCCAGCAGCGGTGACACGAACGTGTAGACCATGAACGCGGCGAGGCAGGCGAGCACCGTCGTGGCCAGCATGACGAGCACGCGCGGGTCGCGGCCGGCGGCGAACCGCTCGGCCAGGCCCACCCGCGGCGGCGCGGCGACCGTGGGCAGCGCGAGGCGCACGGCCAGCGCGCTGACCAGCGAAAACGCGGCGACCAGCGCGAACGCCGTCCGGTAGCCGAGGTGCTGGGAAATGAGGCTGCCGAGCGGGACGCCGAAGATGAGCGCGACGGTCAGGCCGCCGAACACGAGCGCGACGGCGCGGCCCCGGCGTTCCGGCGCGGTCAGCTCGGCCGCCACCGCGCTCGCCGCCGGGGTGAACACCGCGGCGCCGACCGCGGTCACCACCCGGGCGACCAGCAGCGAGCCGTAGCCGGGCGCGAGCGCGGCGAACAGGTTGCCGGCGCCGGTGACGACGAGCGCGGCGACCAGCAGCGTCCGGCGTTCCCAGGTGCCGGTGGCCGCGGCGAACAGCGGCGAGCCGACTGCGTACGCGATGGCGAAAGCGGTCACGAGCTGCGCCGCGGCCGTGGCCGAGACGTGCAGCTCGCCGGTCAGCGCGGGCAGCAGCCCGGCGACGATGTAACCGCTGGTCCCGACGCCGAAGGCGCCGAAGGCGAGGACCGAGATCCTCGGCTGGGCAGGTGCGGACATGGGCTGGGCCCCCAAGCGAAGCAGGGATAAGTTCGATGAACGTCGTAGTTCGACAGTCACCGTACTACGACTCACCCCCGAATTTCGACCGGCGTCGTACAATGGCCCCATGGCCAAGACCGACACCCTGCCCCCGATCGCCCACCCGGCCCGGGAAGAGATCACCGTCGAAGGGGTGTTGCGCGCCCTGGCCGACCCGGTGCGGCTGGCCATCGTCCGACAACTGGCGGCCACCGAGCACGAAGTGGCGTGCGGGGCGCTGACCGTGCCGGTGACGAAGTCCACAATCACCCACCACCTGAGCATCCTGCGCCAGGCCGGGGTCGTGGCCGGCCGCCAGGAAGGCACCACGCGGTTCAACTCGTTGCGCCGCAACGATCTCGACGCCCTGTTCCCCGGCCTGTTGAACGGCGTCCTGGCCGCTCAGCGCTGATCACGGCGTTACGGTGTGGATCGTCACCCGATATCGGGATGACAACCGGCCCCCTCGCTTGTTGGACTGGGCGAAGGCAGCTCACGGCGCTGGGGCCGATCGGCTGTCTTTCTTTATGCCCCCGTACTGAACCGATCCAGAGATCGGCTGAGTAATCGTTTACCCACCTTGGAAGGAGTGCCGTGCCCGTCGCGCTGCTCGCGCTCGCCATCGGAGCTTTCGGCATCGGGACCACCGAGTTCGTCATGATGGGCGTGCTGCCCCAGGCGGCCGCCGACTTCGGCGTCGACATCCCGGCTGCCGGCCACCTCATCTCCGCTTACGCCCTCGGCGTCGTTGTCGGCGCCCCCTTGCTCACCGCGGTCGCCGTCCGGCTGCCGCGCAAGACCATGCTGCTGGCCATGATGGGCCTGTTCACGCTGGGCAACGCCCTCTTCGCGCTCTCGCCGAACCAGGAGTTCGGCGTCGCGTTCCGGTTCCTCGCCGGCCTACCCCACGGCGCGTTCTTCGGCGCCGGTGCGGTCGTCGCCTCCAGCCTCGTCGGCCCGGGCGAGCGCGCCAAGGCCGTGTCGCTGATGTTCCTGGGCCTGACCCTGGCGAACGTCATCGGCGTGCCGCTGGGCACGCTGCTCGGCCAGCAGGTCGGCTGGCGCGCCACCTTCGGCGTCGTCGCCGTGATCGGCCTGGTCGCCATCGCGGCCATCGCGAAGCTCGTCCCGCACCAGGGCAAGCCCGCCGCCGAGGCGTCGCTGCGCAACGAGCTCGGCGCGTTCAAGCGGCCGCAGGTGCACCTCGCGCTGGCGATCGTCACGTTCGGCCTCGGCGGCGTGTTCGCGTGCCTGTCCTACATCACGCCGATGCTGACCGACGTCGCCGGCTACTCGCCGTCGAACGTCACCCTGCTGCTGTCCCTGGCCGGCGTCGGCATGACGATCGGCAACCTGCTCGGCGGCCGGCTGGCCGACCGCGCGCTGATGCCGAGCCTGTACATCGCGCTGCTGGCGCTGGCGTCGGTGCTGGGCATCTTCACGATCACCGCGCAGGGCAAGATCGGCGCGGCGATCACGATCTTCTTCGTCGGCGTGGCCGGGTTCATGATCGGCCCGATGATGCAGGCGCGGATCATGGAGAAGGCGGGCGGCACACCGTCCCTGGTGTCGGCCGCCGTCCAGTCCGCGTTCAACATCGCCAACTCGATCGGGGCCTACCTCGGCGGGCTGGTGATCGCGGGCGGGCTCGGCCTGGTCGCCCCGAACTGGGTCGGCGCGCTGCTCGCGGTGTTCGGACTGACGCTGGCCGTCGTCTCGGGCACTTTGGACCGCCGCGAAGCCCGCGCCGAACGGCGGGAACTCGCCCTGGCGTCCTAAGAAGATCCGAGCGGGCCGCCGGTGATCGTCAGGGCGACGTACAGCACCGCCGCCGCCAGGGCCGTGAACGTCACCACGTCCACGAGCTTGCCGCGGATGGCCAGCAGGCCCGCCCGGGCCGCCGGCAGGACCGCCCGCAACACCGCGGCGAGGAGGAGCGCGGCGCCGATCAGCGCCGCGCCCTCCCGCCAGTGGTACTGGAAGATCCGCAGCGCCGCGACGGCCACCACCAGCAGCACCGCCGCGAACGGCAGCTGGCTGAAGCGGGAGGGCCGGTGACCGGACACCTCCCGCCGCTCCTCGGTCATCGTCATCGGCCCTGGACCGAGCGTTCCGCCGCTTCGACGACGTTGCTGACCAGCATCGCCCGGGTCATCGGGCCGACCCCGCCCGGGTTCGGCGAGATCCAGCCGGCGACCTCGGCGACTCCCGGGTGGACGTCGCCGGTGAGCTTGCCGTCCACATGGGACACGCCGACGTCGAGCACGGCGGCGCCCGGCGCCACCATGTCCGGCGTGATGATCCCCGGCACGCCCGCCGCGGCCACCACGACGTCGGCGCGGCGGACCTCGGCGGCGAGGTCGCGGGTGCCGGTGTGGCACAGCGTCACGGTGGCGTTCTCGCTGCGGCGGGTCAGCAGCAGGCCGAGCGTGCGGCCGACGGTGATGCCGCGGCCGACCACGGTGACGCGCGCGCCGTTCAGCTCGACGCCGTGGCGCTTGAGCAGCTCGATGATCCCGTACGGCGTGCACGGCAGCGCGCCCTGCTGGCCCAGCACGAGCCGGCCGAGGCTGACCGGCGCGAGGCCGTCGGCGTCCTTCTCCGGGTCGATGCGCTCCAGCACGCGGTTGGCGTCCAGGTGCTTCGGCAACGGCAGCTGCACGATGTAGCCGTGGCAGGCCGAGTCGGCGTTGAGCTCGTCGATGACGGCTTCGAGCTTCTCCTGGGTGATGTCGGCCGGCAGGTCCCGGCGGATCGAGTTGACCCCGATCTTGCCGCTGTCGGCGTGCTTCATCCGCACGTACGAGTGCGACCCCGGGTCGTCGCCGACCAGGACAGTGCCGAGACCGGGCGTCACCCCCTTCGCGGCGAGGGCCGCGACGCGGGGCTCGAGCTCCGCGAAAATGGCGTTCTTGGTGGCCTTGCCGTCGAGAATCTTCGCCGTCACGCGCCCCATTCTGGCAAAGCGACCCCCGCGCGTCGCTTCCAGGCGCGGCTGGTCGCAGCCCGTAGACTGATCGCTACCCCACACGGTCCAATCGCGACGGTGCCCGCGATCAAGCTGTGACCTACCGCACGTCGCATCACCCGAGGTCAGGCCCGGTGCCACCGGGTGACCGGGCGGCAAAACCCACATGCGGGGTGCACTCGCGCGCGCGAGCAGTCAAAATGTGCGGGTGGCACAACCGACGACGCAGCTGAACGCGACCGAGCAGGACACCCTGGTCAAGCAGATCGGACTTGCCCTGCTCCGTGCCGCCCCGCGCGACTGGCGCAAGGTCACCGCGGAGTACCGAGCCGTCGGCAGGTACCACGAGCTGACCGGCGAGATCGTGACCGAGGACGGCACGGTGCACGAATGGCTCGCCACCCACGACATCGCGACCCTGTTCGGCAGGCTCCGCGGCGGCATGTACCGCGACGGCCGTGGAACGTGGTTCAACGCGCGCTACCAGCTGGACCACCCGTCCAGCTACAACCTCGAGTACAACCGCGACGAACCCGTGTGGAACCTCGCGCCGCCGCCCCAGGCCTACTCCGACGAGCTGCGGATGTTCCCGCGCACCGAGGAGAACGTCCCCGAATGGCTGATCCGGCGGATGTCCGGGCTCGGCCCGGAGCAGCCGGGGCCGCACTTCCGGATCGCCCGGATCTTCGACACCGTCGGCCCGGCCGGCCGGCCGGTGATCAACCGGCCCGACCTCGAGGTCGACGAGCAGGACCGCCTGCTGGAGTACCTGGAGCGCGCCCCGCTGGTGGTGCCCGAGCGCGGCTACGACATCGACCGCCTGGCCGCGACGCCGGAAGCGACCGTCCCGGTCGCCTTCCACAGCGACGGCCAGTGGATCTGGCCCGCCGCCGTCAACTTCTACCTGCACAAGTACGGCGTTTCGCCCGAACCGGACCTCGTCGAGCACGTCCGCTCGGTCGGGTTCACGCTGCCGCCGGTCGACGAGCCGACGCTGCAGGGCGCGGCCGCGTACCTGACCCGGGGTCACCAGCCGCCGCCCCAGCAGCAGCGCCCGGCCGGGCCGCCGCCGCAGGGTCCCCCGCCGCAGGGCCCGCCGCCCCAGCCGCCCGTGCAGCAGGCCCCCGCGGGGCCGCCGCCCGTCGCGCCCCCGCCCGTGGCGCCGCCGCCGCAGCAGCACCAGGAGCCGCCCGCGCCGGTGGAGGCGCACGCGCCCGCCGAGCCGGAGGCGCCGGCCGAAGAGCACGAGTACGCCGAAGAGGGCTACGACGAGCAGGAGTTCGAAGACCGCTTCGCCGAGGACGAGGAGTACGCCCACCCCGAGCACGCGGCGGCGTCGAACGGCTCGTCGCCGGAGCCGGGCCGGGTGCCCGACCTCGAAGAGACCGCGGAGTACGTCCCCGACCAGCCGATTGGGCAGGAACCCCGCGACGGCGAGGAGGCGCCGGCGGAGCAGACGGCGTTCGACGCCGGTCCGGCCGACGAAGCCGGGCACGCCTTCGACACCGGACAGGCGGACGAGCCGGCACACACTTTCCAGCCGGCCCACCAGGACGAAGAGCCGTCGCACGCGGCCTTCCAGCCGCCGCGGCACGAGGACGAGCACGCCTTCCAAGCCGCCGGCCAGGACGAGGCGTTCCAGCCGGGCCAGCCGCCGCACCACGACGACGAGCACGCGTTCCAGGCCCCCGGTCACGACGACGCGTTCCAGCCCGGCGAAGAGGACGCGTTCCAGCCCGGGCAGCCGCCACGGCACGACGAGGACCCGGCGCACGCGGCCTTCCAGCCGCCGCGGCCGGAGGACTCGTTCCCGCCCGGTCAGCCGCAGCGGCACGAAGACGAACACGCTTTCCAGCCGCCGGCCCGGCCGGAGGACGAGGCCGCCTTCCCGCCGCCGCGGCGGGAGCAGCCCGCGTTCGACCCGGGTCCGCCGACCATGATCACCCAGCCCGAGGTGCCCGGCGTGCTGCCGGTGCCCGAGCCGCCGGCCCCCGAGGCCCAGGCCGAGCCGCCCGCTCCGCCGCGTCCGGGCCGCCGGGCGCTGCGGCGCGAGACGCCGGACCACCCGGTGCTCGCCGGCCTGCAGACCAAGCTCGACGAGCTCGACGTCCCCGAAAGCGGCTACAAGCTGGGCGCACCCGCCGAGCACGGATGGAGCGTCGAGGAGGTCGAGGACGGCTGGCGCGTCGGCTGGTACGACGGCAAGCTCAGCAACCCGGCGGTGTTCGGCGACGCCGAGGACGCAGCCGCGTTCATGCTCGGCAAGGTCCTGCTCAACCCGGAGGGCCACGTGCCCGCCGAGGAGCCGCCCACGCCGGAGCCGGAACCCGAGCCCGAACCGGAGCCGGCGCCGCAGCGGGTCGTCGCGACGCTGTCGCCGGAGGTCGCGACCGGCTCGTACCCGGTCCGCAAGCCCGAGCCGGTGCCGCCGCAGGAGCAGACGGCGTTCACCAGCGCCGAGGAGCTCTTCGGCGACCTCGAGGACGACGAGCCGCCGGCGCCCCCGCGCCAGCCCGCGCCGGTCCCGGCCGGGCCGCCGCCGGTGGCGCAGCAGGCCGGCCCGCCGCCCGCGCCGCCCCGGCGTGAACCGCCGTCGGCGCCGACCGTCCTGGCCCCGGTGCCGCAGGGTGTGCTGCCGGTGCCGCCGCCCGCCCCGGCCGTTCCGCCCACGCCGCCGCGCCGGGAGGAACCGGCCCGCCCGGCCGTCAACGGCGGTGGGGGCGGTGGCCAGCAGCAGTGGCCGATCGGCCCGCTGGCCGGCGAGCCGCCGCTGACGCTGTTCCGCGGCAAGGAGCTGCGCGAGCTGCCCGCGGGCAGCGAGCTGGACCGCTTCGGCGGCCCGAACGGCAACCTGACGTACGCGGCGGGCACGCCGTTCGCCGAGCGGTCGCTGGTGCCGGAGTGGGTCAACCGCCCCTACCACGTCTACCGGGTGCAGCGGCCCCTGGAGACGCTGGCCGGCGTCGCGATCCCGTGGTTCAACCAGCCGGGCGGCGGGTCGGCGTACCTGCTGCCGGCGTCGATCGAGGAGCTGCTGGCCGAGGGCGACCTGATCGAGCTCGACCCGGGCGAACCCCCGATCGACTGAATTTCCGCGAAGGCCCCGGCACTGCCGGGGCCTTCGCCGGTTCAGCGGACGACGAGCCCGTGCGCGGCGGCGAAGGCGATCGCCGTTTCGACGTCGACCTCCGCGCCCCTCAGGTCGGCCTGGACCAGGGCGTTCGCGTCGAGCCGTGCGCCACGCAGGTCGGCACCTTCGAGCTTCGCGCCGTGGAGGCGGGCGCCGGTCAGGTCACTGCCGCGCAGGTCCGCGCCGGAGAGGTCGGCCTCCATCAGGTTGGCCTCCCGCAACCGCAGGCCCGACAGCCCGAGCTTGCGCAACCGCGCCTTCGCCAGCGAGGCGAGGGAGAGATCGCACTCGGTGAGCGCGATCCCGGCGAGCCCGCTCTCGGTGAACGACGAACCCAGCAGCGAGCACGCCGTCCAGCGGCTCTCGGCGAGCACTGTCCGGTCGAAGGTGCAGGAGCGGAACGCGGACGCGTCGTGCCGGGACCGCGACAGGTCGGCCCGGGTGAAGACGCAGTCGTCGAACGTGCAGCCGCGCGTCCGCAGCCCGCTCAGGTCCGCGCCGGTGAAGTCGCAGCCGGTGAACCGCCGCTTTTCCCACCACTGCCCGGACAGCACCGCTTCGCGGTAGTCCTCCCCCGTCTCCAGCACGGCCCCAGGGTGCCACACCCGCGGCTAGGGCTTCGCACCCTGGACGTAGTTCATCGCCTCGACGTACTCGGGCAGCTGCGCGCGCCGTGCCAGCTCGGCTTCGTCGAGGTCCTCCAACCGCGTCTGGATCCACCAGAGGTGGCCGAAGGGATCGCGCACGCGGCCGACGCGGTCGCCGAAGAACAGCACGGTCTGCCGGGTGATCTCGGTGGCGCCGGCCGCGATCGCGCGCCGCTGGGTTTCTTCGCTGTCCGGCACGTAGAGCCGCAGGAAGGCCGGGGTGGGGTCCCAGCCGTCGGGCGAGTCGAACGCCATCACCACGGCGTCGCCGATGCGCACCTCGGCGTGCCCGATCTTCCCGTCCTCGCCCACGACCCGCCCGAGTTCTTCGGCGTCGAAGGCGGCCTTCAGGAAATCGAGCAGGCCGGCGGTGTCGCGGCCGATGATCCACGGGGTGACCGTCGTGTAGCCCTCGGGAACGGGGTTGACCATCTGTTTCCTCCTCGGTTCGGGTTTCCGAACCTAGAATCGAAATAGGTCAGTGGTTGACCGCTGCATACTGGTCGCATGGGAGTTCCGCTGCGGCCGGTGGCGGCGCGGTCGGTGTACCGCGAAGTGGCGCCGCCGCCCGCGCTCGCGGACGTCCTCGCCTGCGGCTGGCACGGGCGCACCGGCTGGGCGCGGCCGTTGCGCGTGCTGCCCGACGGGTGCGCCGACCTTGTCTGGGACGGCGCCGCGCTCACGGTCGTCGTCACCGTCGGCGCTCCGCTGCGGCTGTGGGTTCCGGCGTCGTCGTCGCGGGTCGGCGTGCGGCTGCGGTGCGGGGCCGCGGCCGCCGTGCTCGGCACGGCCATGCCGGAGCTGCCCGCGGGCGCGACCCCCTTGCGCGACCTCTGGGGCCCGGATGCCCGTCGAGCCGAGGAAATCCTTGCCGCGTCAGGAGATCCACGGATCCAGCGGGGCGTTCTCGAACGGCTCGTCGCCCGGCGGAGGGCGGCACCGGACCGGCGGGTGCTCGCCGCGGTCCGCGCGCTCGGCGTGACGTCCCGGACCGCGGAGGTCGCCGACGCGCTCGGCGTCAGCGAACGCGCGCTGCGGCGGCACTTCGTCCATTCCGTCGGGGCCGGGCCGAAGCACCTGCAGCGCGTCCGGCGGTTCCAGGGGTTCCTGCGCCGGCTCGACGCGCTCGCCGCGCACCGGACGTCGCTGGCCCGGGTCGCCGCCGACCTCGGGTACGCCGACCAGTCCCACCTCGGCCGCGAGTGCCGGCGGCTCTCCGGCTCTTCGCCCGCCGCCCTGGTGCGGGTGGCCGAAAAGTTCCAGACAGCGGCCGCGGCGCCGGGCCACGATCGCGGGCATGACCTTCCACGTCACGATCCCGGTGCGCTGTGACGACATCGACGTCAACGGCCACGTCCGCGGCCCGGCCTACCTCGCCTACGCCGACCACGCGCGCTGGGCGTGCCTCCAGGCCGCCGGCATCGACCCGGCCGGGCTGACCGCGCGCCGGATCGGGCCGGTCAACCTGGAGACGACCGTGCGGTTCCACCGCGAGCTGCCGCCGTACGGCGAAGTCGACGTCAGCTGCGAATTCCGGTGGGGCAACGGGAAAACCTCCCGGGTGGCCCAGGAGTTCCACGCGCCGGACGGCACGCTCGTCGCCGAAGTCGCGAGCGTGTCCGGCCTGCTCGACCTCGACCGCCGGCGCCTGCTGGCCGACCCCGGCTCGTACTGGCGGGAGCTGGCCGTGCACCCGGAACTGCTGGGGCTGGCACCGAAAACCGGATGATCTTGCCGGGCCCGGCCACTACCGTGGCGGGGATGCCGGACCACGACTACGTCGATCCCTTCCTCGCCTCGCTCTACGACGCGCTGAACCCGCGCGAGAGCAGCGGTGACTTCGCGTTCTACCTGCCGATGATCATGGCCGCGGAGTCCGTGCTGGACGTCGGCTGCGGCACCGGTTCGCTGCTGCACTGGGCGCGCGAGTCCGGCCACACCGGACGGCTCGTCGGCCTCGACCCCGCCGAGGGCATGCTCATCCAGGCCCGCCGCCGGGCCGACATCGAGTGGGTGCACGGCGATTTGTCGATCGTGTCGTGGGACGGGGAGTTCGACTTCGCCGTGATGAGCGGACACGCGTTCCAGGTGCTGCTGGCCGACGACGAGCTGCGGATGGCGTTCTCGGCGATCCACCGCGCGCTGAAGCCGGGCGGCCGGTTCGCCTTCGAGACGCGCAACCCGGCCGCCCGCGGCTGGGAGCGCTGGACGCCTTCGCACGTCTGGGAGGCCGGGGACGTCCGCTCGTGGAACGACGCCGGGCCGTTCGAGAACGGGTACGTCAGCTTCAAGACCACCTACGAGAGCCCGAATTGGGACGCGCCGAAGTACAGCGAGAGCACGTTGCGCTTCCTCGACGTCCCTTCGCTGAACGCGTTCATCGAGGAAGCCGGGCTGGTCGTCGACGAGCAGTACGGCGACTGGGACCGCACACCGGTGACCGGCACGAGCCCGGAGATCATCACGGTCGTCCGGCGCCCCTCACCGGAAGTCCCGTGACTTCGCCTTGATGCGCATCGGCAGCGGCTCGACGCGGTGGGCGAGGACGCTGACCACGCCGTCGGCCTTCTCCACCACCCCGCGGATCAGCAGCGCCGGGCTGCTGCGCGCGACGCGGTGGTAGCGCTGCCAGAGGCCGAGCGTGCAGATCACGTTGACCATCCCCGTTTCGTCCTCGATGTTGAGGAAGGTGACGCCGCCCGCGGTCGCGGGGCGCTGCCGGTGCGTGACCGCGCCGCCGATGAGCACGCGTGCGCCGTCTTCGAGGTCCGCCAGGCCGCTCGCCGGGACGACGCCGAGCTCGTCGAGGCGGTCGCGGATGAACTCGGTCGGGTAGCTGTCCGGCGACACCCCGGTGGCCCAGACGTCCGCCGCCGCGACGTCGAGCCCGTCCATCCCCGGCAGTACCGGGGCCGCGGCGCCGAGCAGGCCGGGCAGCCGGTCGGGGCGTTCGCCGGCGACGGCGCCCGCGGTCCACAGCGCCTGGCGGCGATCCCCGCCGAAGCCGGCGAACGCGCCCGCCGTGGCCAGCGCCTCGATCTGCGGCGTGGTCAGCCGCACCCGGCGGGCGACGTCGGCCATGTCGCGGTACTCGCCGTTTTCCGCGCGCTCGGCGACGATCCGCTTCGCCAGGTCCTCGCCGATCTTGCGGACGGTGCTCAGCCCGGTGCGCACGTCGTGGAACTTCCCGGTACCTGCCTCCAGGGTGGCGTGCGGGAGGCTGCGGTTGATGTCCGGGCCGTGCACGGTGACGTCGTGGCGCCGCGCGTCGGCGACCAGCGACTGCGGTGAGTAGAAGCCCATCGGCTGGGCGCGCAGCAGGCCGGCCAGGAACGCGTCCGGGTGGTAGAGCTTGAAGTAGGCGCTCGAAAAGACGAGGTGCGCGAAGCTCAGCGCGTGGCTCTCCGGGAAGCCGAAGTTCGCGAACGCCTTGAGCTTCAGGAAGATCTTCTCGGCGAGCTCGTCCTCGACGCCGTTCGCGGCCGCGCCCGCGAGGAACCGCTGCCGCAGCCGGTCCATCTTCCGGTCCGAGCGCTTCGACCCCATCGCGTGCCGCAGCTGGTCGGCCTCCGCCGCGGTGAAGTTCGCGACGTCCAGCGCGATCTGCATCATCTGTTCCTGGAACAGCGGCACGCCTTTGGTCTTGTGCAGGGCCTTTTCCAGCAGCGGGTGGTCGTAGGTCCACTTTTCGCGGCCCTGCTTGCGGCGGATGTACGGGTGCACCGAGCCGCCCTGGATCGGCCCGGGCCGGATCAGCGCGACTTCGACGGCGAGGTCGTAGAACTCGCGGGGCTGCAGCCGCGGCAGCGTCGCCAGCTGGGCGCGGCTCTCCACCTGGAAGACGCCGATCGCGTCGGCGCGGCAGAGCATGTCGTAGACCTTCTCGTCGGCGAGGTCCAGCTCGGCGAGGTCGACCTTCTCGCCCTTGTGCTCCTCGACGAGGTCGATCATGTAGTGCAGCGCGGACAGCATGCCGAGGCCGAGCAGGTCGAACTTCACCAGCCCCGCGGCCGCGCAGTCTTCCTTCTCCCATTGGATGACGCTGCGGTTCTCCATCCGCGCCCACTCGACCGGGACGACCTGGCTCACCGGCTCGGCGCACATGACCATGCCGCCGGAGTGGATGCCCAGGTGCCGCGGGAAGTCCTCCAGGGCGAAGGCGAGCTGCACGACCTCGTCCGGGATGTCGTGGTCGTGGTCCTTTTCGGTGCTCTGCAGCGAACCCCAGCGGTCGATCTGCTTGCTCCAGGCGTCCTGCTGGCCGGGTGAGTAGCCCAGCGCCCGGGCGGCGTCGCGGACGGCGGACCGGGCGCGGTAGGTGATCACGTTCGCCACCTGGGCGGTCCGGAGCCGGCCGTGTTTCCGGAAGACGTACTGGATGGCCTCCTCGCGGCGGTCGGACTCGATGTCGAGGTCGATGTCGGGGTAGCCGTCCCGGTCCGGGGCGAGGAAGCGCTCGAAGAGGAGTTCGTAGGCGACGGAGTCGACCTTGGTGATGCCGAGCGCGTAGCAGACGGCCGAGTTCGCGGCCGAGCCGCGGCCCTGGCAGAGGATGTCGTGGTCGTTGCAGAACCGGACGATGTCCCAGACGATCAGGAAGTAGCCGGGGAAGCCGAGTTCTTCGATGATGGCCAGCTCGTGCTCGATCTGCTGGTTGGCCTTTTCCTCGTGGGGCTTGCCTGCGAAGCGTTCCTTCGCGCCTTCTGTCGTGAGGTGGCGCAGGTAGGTCGTTTCGGTGTGCCCCTCGGGGACGTCGAAGGGCGGCAGTTCGGGGGCGATCAGTTTCAGCGGGAACGCGCATTCCATGCCGAGCAGGGCGCTGCGCCGGACCGCGCCGGGGTACCGCCGGAAGAGGACGTCCATTTCGGCGCCGCTGCGCAGGAAGGCCGTGCCGGCGGCGGGCAGCCAGCCTTCGAGTTCGTCGATGCCCCGCCGGGCCCGGATGGCGGCGAGGGCATCGGCGAGCGGAGCGCGTTCGGGCCGCGCGTAGTGGGCGGCGGTGGTGGCGACGGTCGGCAGGTGCAGCTCGTCCGCGAGCTGGGTCAGGAGGTCGTTGTGGGTGCTGTTCAGGGGCTGGCGGTGGTCGGTGAGCTCGACGTAGACGTTGTCGCGCCCGAAGCGGTCGACGAGTTCCTCGAGTTTTTCGGCGGCGGCCGCCGGGCCGTGCGTGACGAGGGCCGAGCGCACCGCGCCTTTGCGGCAGCCCGTCAGCACCACGCACTGCCCGGCGACCTCCTCGGCGACCGCGCCGAGGTCGTAGACGGGCCGCCCCTTCTCGGCCTGGTGGTGGATCTGGCCGGCGGTGATGGCGCGGCAGAGGGCGCGGTAGCCCTGGTCGCCGCGGGCGAGCAGGAGGAGGTGCTCGCCTTCGGGGTCGGGCACGCCGTTCTGCGGGCCGGGGAGGCCGAAGCTGAGTTCGGTGCCGAAGACGGTGTCGACGCCGAGTTCCCGCGCGGCCTCGGCAAACCGCACGACGCCGTACATGCCGTCGTGATCGGTGAGGGCGATGGCGTCGAGCTGCAGCCGCGCGGCCTCCTCGACGAGCTCCTCGGGGTGGCTGGCACCGTCGAGGAAGCTGAAGTTGGAGTGGCAGTGCAGCTCCGCGTAGGGGACGCGGACGGCCTCGGCGCCATCGTCGTTCCGGCGGGTGGGCAGGTCGCCGGGACGCCGGTAGCCCTCCCGGCGCCGGCCCCAGGCGGGGCTGTCACCGTGATCGCCGGGAGGGAGCCCGCCGGCGAGGGTGCGGGCGAGGTCCTTCCAGCGGACGGGCGGGTTGTTCCAGCCCATTCAGTGACCCCCGGGCTGGTCACGCCGGTCTTCGGCGGCCCGGCGGCGACGGTGCCAGCTGCTCGGGTGGTTCCAGCGGGACCGGGCTTCGGCGTCGGTCATGGGGGCGCGCTGGTTCGTGTCGGCTTCGCTGTTCGGGGTCGCTTCGAGTGCTTCGGTGCGGCGGTCGGCGTTGGTCGGGTGGCTCCACCTCGAGCGGGCCTCGGCGTCGCTGGTGCGGCTCACTTCTGCGCGGCGGTCGGCGTTGGTCGGGTGGCTCCAGCGGGACCGGGCCTCGGCGTCGCTGATGCGGCTCGCGTCGGCGCGGCGGTCGGCGTTCGTCGGGTGGTTCCACCTCGAGCTAGCCTCGGCGTCGCTGATGCGGCGTGGCGGGGTCCAGTGGAGCTCGATCCCGCTGAGGCGGCAGCCGTTCTCGCGCGACGGGCGCGGGACCGGGAGGGCGATCACCGGGCAGACCCAGTCGTCGTCGGCGGGGGTCTGCGGGAGGTGTCCGCGGACCGTCCACCTCTCCGCCTGCTCTTCCGTTGCGGGCTCGGGAATCTCGCGCAGCCACTCGCGCTCCTCCGAAGCCCCTCGGGGTGTGGGGCCGGGCTCGGCTCGCAACCAGTCGCGCAGCTTTCGTGCGTAGTCCTCGTCCATGCTCAGTCGTACACTCCCTCGACCGTCCACAGTGGATTTTCCGTGCCTGCGCAGTGCACCAGCACCGCTTCGGGTGGCTCCTCCCCTTCGCCGGCCAGCACCAGCTGCAGCCGCGCTCTGGGCGGACTCGGCCGCCGTCGGTCGCCCGCCAGGGGCCAGGGGCCCGCCCAGCCCACGACCTCCCGGCCCGCGCCGCCCGCGATGCTGAGCCTCCGCGGCGGCGACGTCACCTGGTCGCGCGCGGTGATCCCGACGGCGCGGCCGCCGTCGTCGAAGACCTGCGCCGGGACCGGCCGGGCGAGGACCGTCGCCGGGGATGGGGACGGCAGGCGTCCCGGCCAGGTCGCGTCCGGCGGCGTCGTCCGCTCGCGCGGGTCGCCCCACGGCACCAGCCGCACTCGGCCCGCCGGGTCGCGGCCGCCGTCGAGCACCGGGGTGAGCACGCCTTCGGGGCCGAGCAGGCCCTGGACCCGCACGAACGCGCGGGCCGCTCGCTCGTCGGCCTCGTCGGTGCCGCCGTTGCGCCACAGGTCGAGCTGCAGCGACCGGCCTTCGACGACCTCCTCGGGTTCGAGCCGCAGCCGCACGACGCCGGACGTCGGACGCTGCCCGGGCGCGGCGCGCAGCCAGCCTTCGAACTGCCAGCGCACGCGATCGGCGACGCCGGCAGGGGTCAGCGGTTCGGCGCACCGCCACGCCCGGCCGAGGTGTTCGCCTTCTTCGGTGACCGCGTAGATGCCGAGCCGGGTGCAGGCGAGGCCGTGTGCGGCGAGGCCCGCGCAGAACCGCGCCGCGAGCCCCTTGGCGAGGAACGCCGCGACGTCGACTCGCTCGACGACGGGGTCGAACTCCTCGGCGAGGCTCAGTTCAGGCGGGGGCCGCCGACGCAGCGGCGGCCGTTCGGACCGGCCGCGCGCCAGCCGGTACGCGAGCAGCCCGCCCGCGCCGAAGCGGTTGGCGACGTCACGTTCCGGCAGAGCGGCGAACGCGCCGAGCGTCTTCAGCCCGAGGCGGCGCAGCAGGTCGACCAGCTCCGCGCGGTCGGCGCCGGGCTGGTCGAGTTCGGTGACCGGCAGCGTCGCGAGGAAGTCGGCAGCGTGCCCGCGTTCGACGAACTCACCGCACCGCGCGGCGAGCGTCGCGGCGAAGAGTCCATCGGCGACGCCGACCTGGCACTCGACCCCAGCCGCGGCGGCGACCTCGTCGAGAAGCCGTTCGACGAGCGCGTGCTCCCCGCCGAAGTAGCCGGCGGCACCGTCGACGGGGACGGCAACCAGGCCGGGCCGCACGACCTCGACCCCGACGACGAGCCCCTCGACCGCCCGCGCGACGGCTTCGAACAGGCGGGCGTCCCGCCCGTCGTCGGCGGCGAAGACGGCGAGCTCCGGACAGTTCGACTGGGCATCCCGCCGCCGCATCCCCCGCCGGACGCCGCTGCGCCGCGCGACGGCGTTGCAGGCGACGACCCGGTTGGCGGTGAAGACGCCGACGGGCAGGTCGGCGGCAACCCCGCCGACGGCGGCGGCTGCGACGGCGGGCCAGTCCGGGCACCACAGGACGAGCATCCGGGTGGGGACGTCGGGGGTGGTGCGTTGGGCCGGGACGGTCATGCGGCCTCCCGGATCCGGCCGCCACCCCGACGCGGGTGGTGGTGGTGGTGTGGCGAGCGCGCGTGGGCAAGGGGCCGGATCGCTCGTGTGCGCGGGCGCCCGGTGGGTCGGCTCTCGTGGGCGAGTGGCCGGCTCGCGTGAGCCGATCTCGCGCGATTGGGGACGGGACTCGCGTGGTTGGGCGCGGATCTCGTGTGACCGGAGGGGCCACACGCGGGATCGGCGAGGCATCTCGCGTGATTAAGGAGGCAACACACGTGATTGGGCAGTCGACACACGTGACTGGACAGTCGACACACGTGATTGCAGGGTCGACACGCGTGATTGCAGGGTCGGCACGCGTGATTGGAGGGTCGACACGGGTGGGTGGGGGGTTGGGGTGGGCGGGTGGGGTTCATGCCGTGGCCTCGTCGAGGGTGGGGATGGACGAGGGGGTGGGGTGCGGGGTGGCGGGTGGGAGGTCGAAGGTGGCCGTCAGGGGGCGGGCGGCCGCGCCGCGGCCGTGGGACCGGACCTGCACCTGGCGCGATTCAAGGTGTCCGTACCCGGCCGAGGGGCCGGACCAGGCCGAGCGGCGGCACGAGAGCTCCACGTCCGCCGCGGGCCACGCTCCCGCGGCCAGCAGGACCGCGCCGCGGTGGCGGGCTCGGGCCGACAGGCGCCGGGCCACCGCCGGCAGGACCGTCTCCGGCTGGACCGCCACCAGGTCCACGCCGTCCAGCAAGGCCGCGACCACCGCCGGGAGCTCCGCGCCCGGACGCGGGACCAGCGCCAGCCGGGTCACGTCCACGCCGTACTCGGCGGCCGCCGCGACCCCCAGGGATGGCATGCCGACCACCGCGGCCCACGAACCCGCTTCCGTGGCCGCGGCGAGGAGGGCGAGCAGCAGCGATGTCCCCCCGTGGACCGCCACCGTGCTCCCGCGCCGGAGCCCGGTGTCGGGCAGCAGCCCGGCCAGCGCCGGGACGACCGGGAGCACCCTTCCCGTCGCCCTGGCCCGCTCGGCCTGGGCCGCCACCCGGCTCGCCGTGCTGACCCCGGGCAGGGCCGCCAGCCGGGCCACCGGCGGCTCCACCACAGCGGTCACCGCACGCACCTCCCCACCACGGACTGGTGCCGGCGGCCGAGCCTCTCCCAAAAACGCGACCGACGGCACTGGTTCGCCGCGGGGAAGGCGGCGGTTTCGTGTCGAACATCTGTTCGACGTAGTCCAGTCAACCGCGAACCACCCGAGGTGTCAAGTCACCCACTAGTGGGGAGCTAAAGCAGTTGCCCCGCCCGCCCACCGATCGCTAGACAGGCGGCGTGGAGCTCACCGACGCCCGCCCCGAAGACGTCCCGGAACTGCTGGTCCTGCAACGCTGCTGCTGGGTCCAGGAGGCCGTCCTCAACGACACCCTCGACATCCCCGCGCTGCACGAAACCCTCGAAGACGTGCGCGACTGGACGAAGACCTGGTCGGTGTGGGTGCTCCGGCAGGACCACCGCTTGATCGGCGCCGTGCGCGCCCGGCTCGACGGCGACCGCTGGGAACTCGGCAGGCTGATGGTCGCGCCGGACCTCGCCGGGCGCGGGCTGGGCCGCCGGCTGCTCGCCCACGCCGAGGCGCACGCGCCCGCCGAAGCCCGCCGGTTCGCCCTCTTCACCGGGGCGCGCAGCGCTCGCAACATCGCCATGTACCAGCGGGCCGGCTACCGGCTCACCGACGCGCCCGCCGCCGATGGTCACATCCGCGACGCGGTCTACCTGGAGAAGGACGTCACCCTCAGCGAAAAACCCGGTCCGGCCGCCTGACGCTGCGGCGTCGGCTAGATTCCCCGGTGGACTTCGGGGGGTGGCGATGACAGGACCGCTGAGACGGCCGATCCTGGCGGTCGTCGGCGTGCTGGTGGCGGTGGGAACGGCGGCCTGCGGGGTGCCCGGCGCCACGGCCGCGGCCCCGGCGCCGACGACCATCGGCGCGGAGTGGCGCTCGTTCCGCGCCGACGTCACCGGGATCCGCCCCGGCTCGGACGACCACAGCCTGTTCGTGCAGGTCGCGCTGCCCGGCAAGGACCCCGGCTGCGTCCGCGAGCCGCGGATCGAACAGGTCGTGGAGGCGAAGACCGACATCCGCGCCGACGTCGTCTACTCGACGCGCCCCGCGGCGGGCGGCTGCCAGGACAAGGTGCCCGCGGAGGTGCCGCTGACGACGGCGGACCCGATCGCGGACCGGACGGTCATCCTCAACGCCGACACCGGGAACGCCTGGCACAAGCTCGGCGCGGGCTGGGGCCACTGCGACCGCCAGGGCGCCTGCGCCCCGCCCGCCGACCACTGCGACCCCGCGTGGATCGGCGCCGCGGTGTCCGCCGCCGGCGCCGCGGGCCCGGGCACCACCCGCGCCTGCGACCCGTCGTGGCTGGTCGTCGACCTCGAGGGCGCCCGCAGCGCCTTCCGCTGGAGCGATGCGGGGTGGACGTCGTTCGCGCAGGCGCACTCCGCCGGCTGCGCGGAGATCCTGGCGGCCGCACCGAAGTTCCCGGTCGCGCTCTGCAAGGCGCTGCCCGCGCCCGCCTAGCGCGACAGCTTCTTGACGATCTCCGCGCCGACCGCCTGCACGGCGGCGTCGGTTTCCTGCTGCGGCATCGGCGAGTTCGAGAAGAACCCCTTGTCCCAGCCGGACACCTCGAGGACGACGACGGTCGTGCCCTTCAGGACGTGCAGCTCGGAGCCGCTGAACGCGCTGTCGGTGGCCAGCCGGACCAGCAGGGCCTTGTCGCCGAGGCCACGCACTTCCGTCGGCGGGATCGGCGGCGCCTTCGGCGTGAACAGGTCGTTCGCCTGCTCGCGCGCGCTCTCCCCCGAGTACCGGGTGATCTGGACGTGCATGGTGGCGTCGCGGACGTTTTCGTCCGGCCCCGGCTTCCAGCTGCAGCCCTGCTGCTTGATGCCCGGCAGGTCCTCGGTGCCCTGGCCGGCCAGGACGAAGCTCGGGAAGCCCGCCTTCTCCAGCACCGGCGCCGGGACCTGGCACTCGGCGGGCACCGGCGACGACGACGGCGCCGCGCCGGTGCTCGCGTAGTAGTCGCTCGCGACGATGCTCAGCGGGATGCCCGCGCCGAGCAGCACGACGACACCGCCGATGATGCCGAAGATCAGCCCCATCCGCTTCTTCTTCGGCGGTGGCACCGGCGCGCCGTACCCCGCGGGCGGGTACCCGGGCGGCGGGTAGCCAGGCGGGTAACCCTGCGGCGGATAGCCCTGCTGGGGCGGGTACCCGGGCTGCTGCGGGTACCCGGGCTGCTGCTGCGGATAGCCCGGGTACCCCTGCTGACCGTGGCCGTACGGCGGTTGCTGCATCGAGCCCTCCCTCTCGAAGCGCGGGGGTCAGTGCGCGAAGTGGCGCGTCCCCGTCAGGTACATCGTGACGCCCGCCTTCTCCGCGGCCGCGATGACTTCGGCGTCGCGGACCGAGCCGCCGGGCTGCACGATCGCGCGGACACCCGCCTCGACCAGCACCTCCAGACCGTCCGGGAACGGGAAGAACGCGTCCGACGCGCCGACCGAGCCCTTGGCCCGATCGCCGGCCCGCGAGACCGCCAGCCGCGACGAGTCGACCCGGTTGACCTGGCCCATGCCGACGCCGACGGTCGCGCCGTCGGCGGCCAGCAGGATCGCGTTGGACTTGACCGCGCGCAGCGAGCGCCACGCGAACTCGAGGTCGCGCAGGGTCGGTTCGTCGGCCGCGGTGCCGGTGGCGAGCGTCCAGTTCGCCGGGTCGTCGCCGTCGGCGTCGATCGCGTCGGCCGTCTGCAGCAGGACGCCGCCGGAGATCGGGCGGAACTCGACCGGGAACGCCGGGGCCGCCGGCAGCTTCAGCAGGCGGATGTTCTTCTTGCGCTGCAGGATTTCCAGGGCTTCGGCGTCGAAGTCGGGGGCCAGCACGACCTCGGTGAAGACCTCGGCGATCTGCTCGGCGGCCTCGCGGCTGACCGGCCGGTTCGTCGCGATGACGCCGCCGTAGGCCGAGACCGGGTCGCAGGCGTGGGCCTTGCGGTGCGCCTCGGCGATGTCCGCGCCGATCGCGATGCCGCACGGGTTGGCGTGCTTGATGATCGCGACGGCGGGCTCGGCGAAGTCGTACGCGGCGCGGCGGGCGGCGTCGGTGTCGACGTAGTTGTTGTAGGACATGGCCTTGCCGTGCAGCTGCTCGGCGTGCGCCAGGCCCGGGTTCTGGCTCTTGTAGAGCGCGGCCTTCTGGTGCGGGTTCTCGCCGTAGCGCAGGACGTCGGCGCGTTCCCAGGTGGCGCCGAGGAAGTCCGGGAAGCCGGCGTCGTCCGCAGGCGCATACGCGCTGGCGAACCACGAAGCGACAGCCGTGTCGTACGCCGCCGTGTGCGCGTACGCCCGGGCCGCGAGGCGCTTGCGGTCTTCGAACTCGAAGCCGCCGTCGGCGACGCGCTCGAGCACCCAGCCGTAGCTCGCCGGGTCGACGACGACCGCGACGCTGCCGTGGTTCTTCGCCGCCGCGCGGACCATCGCCGGGCCGCCGATGTCGATGTTCTCGACGCAGTCCTCGGGGCTCGCGCCGGACGCGACCGTCTGCGCGAACGGGTACAGGTTCACCACCAGCAGGTCGAACGCCGCGATGTCCAGCTTCCGCAGCTGCTCGACGTGGTCGGGGTTGCCCTGGTCGGCCAGGAGCCCGGCGTGCACGTTCGGGTGCAGCGTCTTGACGCGGCCGTCCAACGACTCCGGGAAGCCGGTGACCTGCTCGACCGGCGTGACCGGGACACCGGCGTCGGCGATGGCCTTCGCCGTCCCGCCGGTGGAGACGATCTCGACGCCGGCCGCGTGCAGGCCGGTCGCGAGGTCCAGGAGGCCCGCCTTGTCCGAGACGCCGATCAGCGCCCGGCGGACCGGGCGCCGTCCCAGGTCAGTGCTCACGAAATGTCACCTTTCGTCCGTCCACGGTGCAGCCACCGCGGCCGAGTCGCTCGATCGTTTCCACCAGCAGCCTGCGTTCGACGGCCTTGATCCGTTCGTGCAGGACGTCTTCGTCGTCGTCGTGCTCCACGACGACCGCTTCCTGGGCGATGATCGGCCCGGTGTCGACCCCGGCGTCCGCGAAGTGCACGGTCGAGCCGGTGACCTTGACGCCGGCTTCGAGGGCGTCGCGGACCGCGTGCATCCCGGGGAAGGACGGGAGCAGCGCCGGGTGCGTGTTGATCACCGTGAAGCGGCCGAGAAACTGCTCGCCGAGGATCTTCATGAACCCGGCCGAGACGACGAGGTCGGGCCGGTACGCCGCGACGGCCTCGGTCAGCGCCTTGTCCCACGCGGCGCGGTCGGGGTGGTCGGCGACGCGGACGGTGAAGGACGGGATGCTCAGGCGCTCGGCGCGGGTGAGGGCTTCGATGCCGGTGCGGTCGGCGCCGACGGCGACGACCTTGGCCGGGAAGCCGGACCGGCCGGTGGCGTCCAGCACCGCCTGCAGGAGGGTGCCGGAGCCCGACGCGAGCACGACGAGCTTCACCGGGGTGGGCAGCTCCAACCGTTGAGACAGAGCGGGCTCCTTGCCGCGGGCGGTGCGCAGCCGGGCGCACGACGCTTCACCAGGTCACGTAAACCCTAACGGTCGCCCTCGTCCGGCTCGACGTCGCCGCAGGTCTCGGTGCCTCCGGTCACAGCCCCGTCCGGGCCGGGAGCGGTTTCGGCGGGTTCTTCGAGGCCGAGTTCGGCGTCGGCCTCGGCTTCGAATTCCGCGTCCTCGGCGGAAAACTCGTCGTCCTCTTCGGACGGCTCTCCGGCCGCTTCGAGTTCCTCGACGGCTTCGGATGCTTCTTCGGGGTCGATGTCGTCGGCGTCCTGGAAGGCTTCGTTGTCTTCGAGCGCTTCGGGCGGCGGCGCGGGCGGCTCGTGCTCGCCGGCGAAGAACGCGACGAACGAGCCCGGGATGACGATCCAGCAGAACGCGACGACCGAGGCGACGCCGACGGGGACGCTGACCGGGTCGAACGGGCCGTCGCCGAGCCGTCCGCCGGCGAGCGTGCCCAGCACGACGCAGCCGAGCGCGACGACGGCACCGGCGACCGCGACCGCGCGGATGCGCTGTGCCGGATCGGCGTCCACCTTGCGCAGCGACCAGCCGGCCAGCGCACCGGCCGCGGCGGGCAGCACCAGCAGCGCCGGCCACCAGGCCGCGTGGTGCTCGGGCAGGCCGCCGAGCAGCGGGACGGCGGGCACGGCGCCGCCGTGGTAGCCGAACATGCCGACGGTGAGCGGCCCGATCGAGAACCCGGGCCCGGTGACGAAGGACAGTGCGGCCGTCACGGCGTTGGGCAGGTACAGCAGCGAGAGCAGGAAGAGCCCGGAACTGGTGCCGAGCCCGGGTTCGTACGTGTCGGACACCGTCGCCCACGACAGCGCGGTCGCGACGGTGAAGACGGCGGCACCGCAGGCCACCAGGACGGCCAGGCTCATCGCGCCGACGCGCAGCCCGCGCAGCGCGAGCGGGTCGAGGCGGTCCGCGACGGCGTCCGGCAGCCCGCACGACCGGGTGATGCCGGCGGCCGAGGCCGCTCCGGCGAGCAGGCCGGGGACCACGAAGGCGGCGAAGGGGTTCGCCGTCACCGGCGAGCCCTGCGCGCAGAGGGCGATGACGAGCCCGAACACCGCGTGCGCGCCGGTGATCGTGAGCAGCACCGGCTGGGCTTCGCGGAACGACCGGCAGCCGAGGCGGCGGGCGGCGCCGGACGCCGTCCGCGCGGCCAGCGCGACCACGCCCAGCGTCGGCAGCAGCGGGAGCATCCCGAGCGGGTGGCCGGCGATGCCGAGGCGCACCTGGTGCGCGGCGAGCCAGCCGGGACCGGCGGCCAGCAGCACGCCGGTGTCGGAGAAGGCGGCGCGGCCGGCGGTGAGGGCGACCAGGGTCAGCACGGTCGCGACGGCGGCGTAGCCGGTGACCAGCGGGCCGAGGGCGGCGGCCAGCAGCACCCGCAGCCGGGACGCCCGGACGGGTTCGGGTGCGCCCACCTCGTCACCCGGCGGGTGGGGTTCTTCGGTGAGCAGATCCATGATCCGCACCCTGACATCCGGGCTGCTCCGTCCGGGTGAGCCACGCCGCCGCCGGGCGCGGGAGCTCACCCGGTCGGGTCTCCCGGACGCGAAACACCCGCTGTGACACGGAGCGTCACAGCGGGTGTCCGGGGTGGGGCTGCGTCAGTTCGACTTGCCGAAGCCGCCGGGCGGCGTGCCCGGGTTCTCCGGCGGCGGCTGCTGGAAGAACGAGCCCTGCTGCGGGGCGTACGTGGTGGCCTGCTGGCCCGGCGGCGGGGTGGTCGACGGCGGGTTGGGCGAGCCGTACTGACCCGGCTGCGAGAACGGCGCCGACGGTTCGCCGGTCGGGGCGACCGGCCCCGGCCCGTGGCCCGGCTGGCCGAACTGCTGGCCCTGCCCCTGCCCCTGCTGGCCGAACTGCTGCTGGCCGTACTGACCGCCGTAGGAGGGCGCGGCGGGCTTCGGCGCCGGCGGCTTGATGACGTCGTGCGCGATCAGCAGCGCGGCGACCGCGGCGAGCATCTGCAGGATGCCCAGGATCAGGATGACGGTGACGATGCCGGGCGAGGTCTGCATCCCGACCAGGGTGTCCAGGACCTCGAGCGCGCCGAGGACGCTGAACAGCGCCGCGAACGGCAGCGTCTTCGGGCCCTTGGGCAGGGCGGTCATGCCAGCGAGCAGGCCGCCGCCGAGCAGGAACGTCCCGCCGAGGCCGACTTCACCGTTGTCGGAGAAGCCGAGGAAGTACTGCACGAGGCCGAGGCCGGCGACGACCAGGGCGAGCAGCAGCGGCAGGTTCTGCGGCAGGCCCGCGCCACCGGCGGACGCCTGGTGCGAGTGCGGCGGCTGCTGCTGCGCCGGGAAGCCACTGGACGGCGGTCCGGGGGGCTGCTGGCCGCCACCCTGCTGGGGGTAGCCGGGCCCACCGCTGGGGAAGGTCATCGGATGCACTCCTGTCGGTTCGACCGGCACCCCGGGCGCGCACGGGCGCCCGGGGAAAGACGAGGCGGCTGGTGTGCGCAGAACGCTAGCGCACTCCGCGGCCGCCAGCCCACCAGACGTGTGAATACCTCGCGCGGTTTCCTACCGAAACGAGGGAGGGCCGGCCACCCGTGTGGGTGCCCGGCCCTACCAGGAGTTACGTCCCGGGCTCAGCCCAGGTTGTTGTACAGCTCACGTGCGAGGACGGCGGTCTCGCTCGGGGTCTTGCCGACCTTGACGCCGGCGGCCTCGAGGGCCTCCTTCTTCGCGGCGGCCGTGCCGGAGGAGCCGGAGACGATGGCGCCCGCGTGGCCCATGGTCTTGCCCTCGGGCGCGGTGAAGCCCGCGACGTACCCGACGACCGGCTTCGTCACGTTCTCCTTGATGTAGGCCGCGGCGCGCTCTTCGGCGTCGCCGCCGATCTCGCCGATCATCACGATGACCTTGGTCTCGGGGTCGGCCTCGAACGCCTCGAGGGCGTCGATGTGCGTGGTGCCGATGATCGGGTCACCGCCGATGCCGACCGCGGTCGAGAAGCCGATGTCCCGCAGCTCGTACATCATCTGGTAGGTCAGCGTGCCGGACTTCGACACGAGGCCGATCGAGCCGGGGCCGGTGATGTCGGCCGGGATGATGCCGGCGTTCGACTTGCCCGGGCTGATCACGCCGGGGCAGTTCGGGCCGATGATCCGGGTCGTGCCGCCCTTGGCGACGGCGTGGGCCCAGAAGTAGGCCGAGTCGTGCACCGGGATGCCCTCGGTGATCACCACGGCGAGCGGGATCTCGGCGTCGATCGCCTCGATGACCGCGTCCTTGGCGAACTTCGGCGGCACGAAGATGACCGACACGTCGGCGCCGGTCTCCTTGATGGCCTCTTCGACGGTGCCGAAGACCTTGAGGTCCTTGCCCTCGATGGTGACGGTCTGGCCGGCCTTGCGGGCGTTGACGCCGCCCACGATGTTCGTGCCGGACTTCAGCATCTTGGTGGCGTGCTTCATGCCCTCGGAGCCGGTGAGCCCCTGGACGATGACCTTGCTGTTCTCGTTCAGGAAGATCGACATCTCACGCACCTGCCGCGGCGAGCTCGGCAGCCTTGTCGGCCGCGTTGTCCATTGTGTCCACCACGGTGACCAGCGGGTGGTTCGCGTCGGCCAGGATCTGGCGACCCTCGACGACGTTGTTGCCGTCCAGGCGGACGACCAGCGGCTTGGTGGCCTCGTCGCCCAGGATCTTCAGGGCCTCGACGATGCCGTTCGCCACCGCGTCGCAGGCGGTGATGCCGCCGAAGACGTTGACGAAGACGCTCTTGACGTCGGTGTCGTTGAGGATGACGTCCAGCCCGGCCGCCATGACCTCGGCCGACGCGCCGCCGCCGATGTCGAGGAAGTTCGCCGGCTTCACGCCGCCGTGCTTCTCGCCCGCGTAGGCCACGACGTCCAAAGTGGACATGACCAGGCCCGCGCCGTTGCCGATGATGCCGACCTGGCCGTCGAGCTTGACGTAGTTGAGGTTCTTGGCCTTGGCCTTCGCCTCGAGCGGGTTCTCCGCGTCCTTGTCCACCAGGGCCTCGTGGCCCGGCTGGCGGAAGTCGGCGTTCTCGTCGAGGGTGACCTTGCCGTCGAGGGCGATGATCTTGTCCTGCGGGTCGCGGACCAGCGGGTTGACCTCGACCAGGGTGGCGTCCTCGGAGACGAAGGTCTCCCAGAGCTTCACCACGACGTCGGCGGCCTCGTCGATGATGTCGGCCGGGAAGTTGCCGGCCTTCAGGATCTCGAGCGCCTTCGCCTTGTCGACACCGGCGATCGCGTCGACCGGGATCTTCGCGAGCGCTTCGGGGCGCTCGACCGCGAGCTGCTCGATCTCCATGCCGCCCTCGGAGGACGCCATCGCCAGGAACGTGCGGTTCGCGCGGTCCAGCAGGAAGGAGAAGTAGTACTCGGACGCGATGTCCGAGGCTTCGGCCACCAGCACGCGACGCGTGATGTGGCCCTTGATGTCGAGGCCGAGGATGGCTTCCGCCTTCTCCTTCGCCTCGTCCGGCGTCTGGGCCAGCTTGACGCCGCCCGCCTTCCCGCGGCCGCCGACCTTCACCTGCGCCTTGACGACGACCTGGTTGCCGATCTGCTCCGCGGCGGTCTTGGCTTCTTCGGGGGTGCTAGCCACCGAGCCCGGCAGAACCGGTACTCCGTGGGCGGCGAAGAGATCCCTCGCCTGGTACTCGTAGAGGTCCACTACTCCAGTCTCCTGACGACACGCCACTGTGGTGGTCCGTTGCCGGACCGCGCTGTCGGACCAGTCGAGGTTAGCGACCTGCGCAGACGCAGGGGACTCCGCACCTGGTGAAGTCGGTCACCGTACGCGGTCAGACGGTGTTCCCGAGGTGTGAGACCGCCCACCGCGCAACCATTCCACGGCTTTTCCGGGGTCTCGGGTGGGGAGGACCCGAACGCCGTTCAAGGCCTCGGCGAGCCCGGGCGGAGGTCCCGCGCCGAGCACGCCGACGGCGTCCGGGTCCTCTTGGTCGGCGGTGGCGCGGAGTTGCTCGAGGGTGTCCAGGGGGCCGGCGTGGATGACTTCCATGCCTTCGTCGCGGAGGGTGCGCGCGAGCGTGATGGCTGCCGGGTCGGGGCGGGCGAACTCCACGAGGAGGACGCGGAGACGTGCGCGGGGTGCGGTGTGGGTGGGTGGCTGGTTGGGGGGTGTGGCGTCGCTCGGCGGTCGGTGGGGGTGAGCGGCGTCGCCCGGCGGCGGGTGCGGGTGGATGGAGTCGCGCGGCCGCGGGTCCGGGTGGGCGGCGTCGGCTGGGGGCCGGGCGCTGGTGGCCTCCAGCCCGTCAGCGTGCACGGCGGTCCCCGGCTGCGGCCATGACGGCGGCGAGCAGGAGCGCGGCCGTTGCGGCCAGCGCGACCCAGAAGCCGGTGGCCGGGCTGGCGCCACCCAGTGCGCCGCCGACTAGCGGCAACTCTGCGGCGTGCAGCGCGGTGAGCAAGGCCGCTCCCGCCAGCAGGGCGGCCGCGGGTTTCGGCCGGGATCGCGTTGCCAGCGCGGCGGCGCCGACGACCACCACGGCCGCCGTCAGTAGTCCCCACGATGGCGTGTCGAGGTTGGACCACAAGCCCGCGGCGACGTAGCCGGGGACGGCGAAGACCGGCAGTCCGAACGCCGCGACCGCCAGGATCGCGCCGGCTGCCACCGGCGTTAGGACGTTGCTATGGCTTGTTCCTTGCCCCGCGTCTTCGCGTTCGACGACTCCGGTTCCCGCGGCGGCGAGTGCGGCCAGGGCGGCGAGGACGAGCGCGGCGAACGTCCAGGCGGCGCCGGCGCCGAGGTCGTAGGTGAAGACGGGCGCGGCCGTGCCCCCGAAGCCGGCGAGGTTGCCGGCCTGGGTGGCGGTCAGAGCCGTGTTGAGGACGGCCGTGCCGGCCAGGACGATTCCGGCCCAGGCGACCCCGAGCACCGGCCGCGCGATGGCGGCGGTCTTCGGGACGAGCACGCCGGCCGCGGGAACGGCGAGCACGAGCGCCGCGACCAGCAGGAACCAGCGCGCGGGACTGTCGGCGGCGGCGCTGACCGGCGTGATGGCGCCCGGGTTCAGCGCCGTGACGGCGACCTGCGGGGCGAAGCCGCCGATCAGCGCGGCGATCGCGGTGGCGAGGCCGAGGACGCCGGTGGTGAGCCGCCACCAGAAGAGGCCGGGGAGCTTGGCGTCGCCGGTCTCGGCCTTCTTGGTGCTTTCGGTGAGCCGCGTGCCCGCGAGGCCGGCGATGACCGCCGTCGCGACGAGGGCGAGGGCGGGGCCCCAGGTGACGTGCAGGTCGGCGCGGAAGAGCCCGGCGAGAACCGGCGGCGCGGCGACGGCGAAGGCACCGGCGGCGAGCCCGCCGAGCGCACCCCGGGCGACCTGCTCGGCCGGAGCGGCGAGAGCGAGCGCGGCGGCCAGCGGCAGGGCGGCGGCGAGGAGGAGGTAGCCGCCGAGGGCGGGCCAGGGGCCTTCGAAGGCGGCGCGGGCGAGCAGGAAACCGTTGTCGGAGTGGACGGGCGCAGTGAGCAGCCCGGCTCCGGCGACAACGGCGAGCAGCGGGACGAACAGCCGCCAGCGCCGTCGTTCGGGTTCGTCGTGGTTCCGGAGGGCCCGCCAGGCAACCACACCGGCGGCCGCGGTCAGGAGGTGCCCGGCGACGAGCAGCCAGAACCCGGCGCCGACGGCGGAGCTGCCGAGGAACCGGTCGGGCAGGTAGAGCTCGGGCCGGATGGTGAGGGGGCCGTTGACGGCGAACTGGAGGTCGAGGACGAGCCGGCCGGGGGCGAGGGCGGCCAGGCCGAGGACGAGGCCGCCGCCTATGCCGGGCTTGTTCCTGGTGGCGAACCAGACGGCGGCGGCCGCGGGGGCGATGGCGAGGAGGGCGAGCCACGGCCAACTGGTGAACCCGGGAGCGGCGGCGGGCGAGACGGGGACGAACGCGGCGGCGGTGAGGGCGGCGGCCCCGAGTGCGGCCAGGGTGAGGGCGGTTTTCAGGGCGGTGGAGGGGTGGGTTTCGTCGGCCCAGGGATCGGCGGGCTCGCCGGGGGTTGGGTGGGCGGGGTTTCCGGCCTCGGTGGCCCGGGCGGCGGGCTCACCGGCTGCGGCTTCGCTGGTGGTTGGGCGCGTGGGGCTTCCGGCTCGGCCGGCCCGGGCGGCGGGCTCGTCGGCTGCGGCTTCGCCGGTGGCTGGGCGCGTGGGACTTCCGGCTCGGCCGGCCCTCGCGGCGGGCTCGCCAGCTACGGCTTCGCCGGAGGCGGAGCGCGCGGGAATTCCGGCCCCGGCGGCGGGCTCGCCGGCTGCGGCTTTGCCGGGGGTTGGGTGCGCAGGGAATCCGGCCCCGGCGGCTGCGGCTTTGCCGGAGGCGGAGCGCGCGGGCTTTCCGGCGCCGGCGGCGGGCTCGCCGGCGGCGGCTTTGCCGGGGGTTGGGTGCGCAGGGATTCCGGCCCCGGCGGGGGACTCGCCGGCGGTGGCTTTGCCGGAGGCGGAGCGCGCGGGGTTTCCGGCCTCGGCAGGGGGCGAGGCGGGCTTGGCGGAGTCGTGCGGAGACGTGGGGGATTTTTGGGGCACGCCGGGTATACGTGCCGCGGCGGGGACGGGGCTCGTCGGCGCGTCGGATTCGGCGGACTTTTCTGGTGCACTGGACACCCCTCCGGCTGCCGGCACCGGCCGCGTGGGTGGGTCGGAGTCGGCCTGGCCAGCCGCTTGAGCAGCGGGTTTTTCGGGTTCGCCCGGTACGCCGGCCGCGGCGGGGACGGGCCGTGTGGGCGCGTCCGGCTCCGGGGTGCTCCGGGCTTCGGCGTCCGGGTTCGGCTCGGCTGGACCGGTGTCGGGCGGGCTCTGGGCCGCTTCGCCCGTGCCTCGCGCCGCGGGGTTCTGGCGGGGGCCTGGGGTGCTTCCGGTGGGGGGCTCTGCGCGTGGGGGCATATTGCCCGCGACGCTAGCAAGTTCGGACCGCGGCGGACCCGTTGGCGGGCGCGAGTCGTCGAAGGTGCTTCAACCCCGCGTCGCAATTCGTTATTCCGGGCTTCGGGGGCTTCCGAGACCCCGTTGCGCCCTCTGGCGGGTCTTCACCACCCTTTCCGCCTGTAAGGCAAGTCACACCGAACGCCGTAAACCCCCTCTAACTTTGGGTGATTTCCACAGGTGAGCGGCGTGGCGGTTCCACCCGATCGGCCGACAGCGGGGGCACGTCTTGCCGACAGCGGTACCCCTTCGTTACTGTCCCGGGGTCCCCATTACAGTCAGGTCACGAAGTAGGACGCCGAGCAAACCACCCCCGAGGTTGGCTCACCGGGTTCCCCCGCCCGCAGTCCTCGACCCGGCTCCCCGACGATGGAAGGCCCTGTCTTGGCTTCACACCGCTCCCCCGGCGGCCAAGCTCCTTCCCCGGCACTGAAGGACGCGCTCGAAGGCGCGGTCGTCCGTGTCCGGGGTGCGCACCGCATCGCCCCGCCCTCTTCGGCCCTTCGCGGCCGTGTCGTGGTTGCCGCTGTTGCGGCTGGTGCGTTCGCCGCCGCTGCTGCGGGCTCGACCCTCAAGACAGTCACCGACTCGAACACCGCCGTCACCCCCCTGGCCAACAGCCAGGACGCCAGCGCTTCGCTGACCGCGGGAGGTGCGGGCTCCGGGGGCGCCCCGGAACTCCTGCCGACCGGCCACGCCGTCGACGCCTCCGCCGAAGCCGCGAAGCTCGCTGACAGCGCTTCTGTCACGCAGGCCCGCGAGCAGCGCGAAGCCGACGCCGCCAAGAAGGCCGCCGAAGAAGCCGCTCGCCCGAAGACCTGCCTGCCCGCGCACGGCACCTTCACCTCGGGCTTCGGTGCCCGGTGGGGCACGAGCCACCTCGGCATCGACATCGCCAACTCGATCGGCACCCCGATCTACGCCGCCTCGGACGGCACCGTGATCGAGGCCGGTCCGGCCAGTGGTTTCGGCCTCTGGGTGCGGATCCAGCTCGACGACGGCACGATCCAGGTCTACGGCCACATGAACAGCTTCTCCGTCAAGGAGGGGCAGAAGGTCAAGTGCGGCCAGCAGATCGCCGAGATCGGCAACCGCGGCCAGAGCACCGGCCCGCACCTGCACTTCGAGGTGTGGCAGAACGGCACCAAGAAGATCGACCCCCGGCCCTGGCTGGCCGCGCGCGGCATCGTTCTCTGATCCGTTCGCTCCCTCCGCGGGAGCAGGCACCAGCAGCGGGACCCCGGCCGTAGAGCGAGCGTCCGCTCCGGCCGGGACAGCGCAGGCGGGCACACCCGGCGCAGGGCGCTGCAGGCACGCGCTCCGCCGAGCCGCTCGGGTGCTGGAACCGGTCACGAGATCAAGGTTCACCGCTGAGGGCCAAACACAAACACCCGGATCGGGTAAGTCTTGGTCAGCGGATGAACGCCGGATGGCATCGCGCTGGTTCGGCGAGGGCGCTTCGCCGCAAACACGGGCCGCACCAAGCGGTTCCGGCGAGTGCACATTTCCGCGAGTGCGGGCCGCGGCAAGCGGTTCCGGCGAGATCGCATCCCCGCGGGCACGAGCCGCGCGGAAGCCGCTGCCGATCACACGGATCACCGGAAACGCCCCAGATCGAGCCGAGAGCAGTCGGGCGACCCGAACCACTCCGGGGCCGTCAACCGCCGCCCACAGGCGCCTCAGCGCCCGAAACGACCTACCGCTGTCCGCCCGGTGAACGGCGGATGAAGTACGCCACCGCGATCTGCCACACCGTGCACAGCTCCGCCGGGCGGCGGACCGGCAACCAACCCCAGGGCACAGCTCCCCGTGCGCCCCCCGCGGAGCGGACACGCGCGGCACTCCGGGCCCTGGTCGTCCAGCGGCGTCCCCGGCCGCAGGTGACACAACGCCCGTCCGCGCCGAGCTCGTGTTGCCTGAGCAACGCTCGCCAGGCGGCGGCCAGCCGGCACGCCTCCGCTCCCGCAGGCGAAGGATTTCCTGAAGCCCCCGAAGGCTCCCGACCCCGATCCGGAACCGTCGACCCCAGGACTCCTCGCAGGTATTTCTGTACCCCTTCGGCCAGAAGCCCAAACAGCACCGCGTCCACACCACACTACCCCCTCCGTCGAACCTTTGTTCGATGACGGGGTCAGTTGTACCGGGCGGGTACGACGATTCCGGCGGCGATCGGGGAGATCGCCGCCGGATTCACTCGGACGAGTGGCGGCCGGGCTAGAGCTTCACCATCGGGACACTGCCGATGAGCATCAGGCGGACCTTGCCCGCCTGGCCGAAGTCGATCGTGGCCGTCGCGCGCGGGCCCACGCCGTCGCAGGAGATCACCGTGCCGAGGCCGTACTTGTCGTGGCTCACCCGGTCGCCGACGTCCAGCTTCAGCGCCACCGTGTCCTTCCAGCCCTTGCCGAACGACGGCGTTCCCGACGAAGACGGCGACGAAGACCGCCGGCCGCCCCAGGTGGTCGCCGCCCGCGGGGTGCCGCGGGAACCGGAACCGAACGAGCCGAAGCCGCTGCTCGACGGCTCCAGCCGCCGCCAGTCGACCAGGTCCGGCGGCAGCTCGTCGAGGAACCGCGACGCCGGGTTCATCGACGGCTGGCCCCACGCCGAGCGCGTGATCGCGCGCGAGACGTACAGCCGCTTCCTGGCCCGCGTGATCGCGACGTACGCGAGCCGCCGTTCCTCGGCCAGCTCCGTCGGGTCGCCCAGCGCGCGCATGTGCGGGAAGACGCCGTCCTCCCAGCCGGTGCAGAACACCACCGGGTACTCCAGGCCCTTCGCGGTGTGCACGGTCATCAGCGTGACCACGCCCGCGCCGCCGTCGCCCTCCTCGCCGCCGTCGGGCGAGGGCACCGAATCCGCGTCCGCGACCAGCGACACGCGCTCGAGGAACGCCGGCAGCGAGCCCGGCGCCGGAACGCCTTCCTCGACGACCAGCTCGGCGTTCTCGTCCGCGACCACCTCGGCGGTGATCTCGGTGAACTCCCGGGCCACGGTGACGAGCTCGTCCAGGTTCTCCACCCGCGTGTGGTCCTGCGGGTCTTCCGACTCCTCGAGCTCGACGCGGTAGCCGGTCTTGTCCAGCACGGCTTCCAGGACGTCGTGCACCTCGGCGCCTTCGGAAACCAGCGTCCCCAGCTCGTCGAGCATCGCGACGAAGCCGCCGATCGCCTTGACCGAGCGCGGGTTCAGCAGCGGCACCCTGCCTTCGGTCGCGTCCCGCAGCGCCTGCGCGAAGGAGATCCGCTCGCGCTCGGCGTGCGTCGCCACGACGGCTTCGGCGCGGTCGCCGATGCCGCGCTTGGGCACGTTCAGCACGCGCCGCAGGCTGACCGTGTCCTCCGGGTTCGCCAGCACGCGCAGGTAGGCGATCATGTCGCGGACTTCGCGCCGCTCGTAGAACCGCACGCCGCCGACGACCTTGTACGGCAGGCCGAGCCGGATGAAGATCTCTTCGAAGACGCGGGACTGGTTGTTGGTGCGGTAGAAGACGGCGACGTCGGAGTAGTCGGCTTCGCCCTTCTCCGCCAGCGCGTCGATTTCGCCCGCGACGAACGCGGCTTCGTCGTGGTCGTTGTCCGCGACGTAGCCGACGATCTTCTCGCCATCGCCCGAATCCGTCCACAGCCGCTTGGCGCGGCGGTTCGGGTTCCGCTCGATGACGGCGTTGGCCGCGGACAGGATCGTCTGCGTGGAGCGGTAGTTCTGCTCCAGCAGGATGGTGTGCGCGTTCGGGAAGTCCCGCTCGAACTCCTCGATGTTCCGGATCGTCGCGCCGCGGAAAGCGTAGATCGACTGGTCCGCGTCACCGACGACGACCAGCTCGGCCGGCTCGACACCGGCTTCGTTCGGCGCCGTCCCGGCCAGCTCGCGGACCAGCGTGTACTGCGCGTGGTTCGTGTCCTGGTACTCGTCGACCAGCACGTGGCGGAAGCGCCGCCGGTAGTACTCGGCGACGTCCGGGAACGCCTGCAGCAGCGAGACCGTGCGCATGATCAGGTCGTCGAAGTCGAAGGCGTTGGCCTGGTTGAGCCGCCGCTGGTACTCGCCGTAGACCTCGGCGACGCGGCGCTCGAGGTCGTTGCCCGCGTTCGCCGCCGCGGTCTCCGGGTCGGTGAGCTCGTTCTTCAGGTTCGAGATGTGCACCGCGAGCGTGCGGGCGGCGTAGCGCTTCGGGTCGATGTCGAGGTCCCGGGCCACCAGGGTGATCAGCCGCTTGGTGTCGTCGGAGTCGTAGATGGAGAAGCTCGACGACATGTCCAGCGTTTTGGCTTCACGGCGCAGGATCCGGACGCACATCGAGTGGAACGTCGACACCCACATGGCGTTCGCGCGGCGCCCGACGAGGGCGGCAACGCGCTCGCGCATCTCGGCGGCGGCCTTGTTGGTGAACGTGATCGCCATGATTTCGCCGGGGTGCACGCGGCGCTGCCCGAGCAGGTACGCGATCCGGCGGGTCAGCACCCGGGTCTTGCCCGATCCGGCACCCGCCACCACCAGCAGCGGGCCACCGGCGTGGGTGACGGCTTCGCGCTGGGCGGGGTTGAGGTCGTCGAGCAGCTCGGCCTGCCCGCCGGCGGCGGGCTTGCGCACAGGGGTCGCGGCGGGGAGATCGAAGAGGGTGTCCATCGTGGCGTCCACGCTACCCCGGGTGGGTGCCGGCCCGGCAAAGTCGTCGGGTGTGTCCGGGCGCGGTTCCCGTACGGCGGCGGGCGTACCGCCGGATGTCGCCCGGCGTCCGACGCGCGGCGGCCCCCGCGCGCGGAGCATCGGTGGACATGGAAGACACCAGCTCCGCCCGGATCCGGGCCGCCGACGCCGATCGCGAACGCGTCGCCACCACCGTCCAGACCGCCGGCTCCGAGGGCCGGCTCACCCTCGACGAGGTCGAAGAGCGCCTCAGCCGCGTCTACGCCGCGCGGTTCACCGACGAACTCGCCGCGCTGACCGCCGACCTGCCGCGGCCGGCGCCGCCGTCGCCCGGTTTCCCGTTGAGCCGGGCCGCGCTGCGGCGGCACCCCGCGCTGCGCGTCCACGCCGCCGTCGTCGCCGCGATCGCCGCGCTGGTGCTCATCCGCTGGGTCGTGCTGGGCGCCGGGTTCTTCTGGCCGGCCTTCCCGCTCTTCTGGCTCGGGCTGAGCCTCCTGGTGCACGCCCGGGTGCGCTCGGTGCGGGAGCGGCTGCACACCGCTGTGCCATACTGATCTCATGCGGCACCACGCGGAGCGATTTTTTTACGGGACCCGGACTCCGGCTCCTGTGATCGCGTAGTGCCCGAACCGCCATCACGCCAGCCCCGGAGTCCACGGACCCCGGGGCTGTCGCCGTCTCGGGGCCGGGTCCGGGTCTCGAGGAAGAGGTCCCGATGAACGCACACGCGACGAACGCCGACGGCCAGCCCGCCGAACACACCCCCGCGGGCGACGACATCGCGGCGCTCCGGCAGGAGATCGACCACCTGGACAAGGAGATCCTGCGGCTGGTCAAACGCCGGGTCGAGGTGTCCAAGACGATCGGGGCCGCGCGGATGGCCGCGGGCGGCACGCGCATCGTCTACAACCGCGAGATGGACGTGCTCGCGCGCTACCGCGAGCTCGGCCCGGACGGCCGGCAGCTGGCCATGGCGCTGCTGAACCTGGGCCGCGGGCGGCTCGGCCGGTAACGGTTGCCCGAATTCGGGGACTTCCCCGAGGCACCGGCGGCCCCCGTGCGGGCAGACTGGAGCCATGGACTGGCTCGTGAACCTCATCGCCGTCATCGTCGCGCTCGCGAGCGTGCTGGCCGCGCTGGGCCATGTGGGGTATTTGGCGTTGCTCAACAACGCGGCGGGCAAGCGGGCCGGGGGCACTCCGGTCGCGCAGTACGTCAAGAGCAGGTGGGCTGTTGCCGGCGGTACCACCGCGGCCTCGCTGTTCGCCTGGTTGCTCACGGCCGGGGGACCGACGCTGGACGTCTTCGCGATCATCGTCGCCGCGGGTAGCGGTGTGGTGGCGACGAAGGCGCTGCAGTCCACGCGGGACCGTTACCGCACGGGAGGCTGAAAGCCCTGATCAGGGGCGATGGCGCTGCGTGAAACTTCGCAGCGTCACCATCGCCCGTTCGGTCGCGCCCGACCGAGTGAAACCTCTGCAACTTGCAGGTTTGGGGGCGACTTTCTCCACCGGATGCTCCTAGGGTTGACGTTGTGAGGACCCTTGCGTCTGGGTCGGGCGATGCCCGGGGGACGCGCGGGGGCAGTGGCCCCGCGCGCCCGCTGTCGCGTGCGCGTGCATTTGCGCAGTATTCCGAACGGGATTCCGCGCGTGAGGGTGCTCCGATCGGGTCGTCGTGCCGCCGGATGGCGTCAGGACCGCACCGCCGGGTGGTCGAGCCCACATGAGCCAAGGCACGGAGTTCCACGGACGCGGTGCGGCGCCCGCTCATCCCGGGCGGCACCGGCGCGGCGGCGCGGAGAGCTGGACGCCGCCGTTGCCGCAGCACCGCCCGGTGCGGCACCACGCGGCCGGTGCGCCGGAGCCGGGGTTGCGGCACGCGCCGGAGGGTGGTGGCTACGGGTTGCCGCAGCCCGGCCTTCGGTACGGGCCCGGCGAGACACACGACAGCGGGGCCAACGGGTTGCCGCAGCCCGGCCTCCGATACGGGCCCGACGAGACCCACGACAGCGCGGCCTACGGGTCGCCGCAGCCCGGCCTCCGATACGGGCCCGACGAGACCCACGACAGCGCGGCCTACGGGTCGCCGCAGCCCGGCTTCCGATACGGGCCCGACGAGACCCACGACAGCGCGGCCTACGGGTCGCCGCAGCCCGGCTTCTCATACGGGCCCGGCGAGGCCTATGCCTTGCCGCACCAACCTCACGGTGGGCCGTCGGATGGCCGTTGTCACCAATACCCCGCCGAGATCTCCGGCTTCTCCGGCCGGCTGGCCGGGCCGGAGGTGGACAGCCGCCCTTTTCGGGGCGTGAGCGCCGAACCGGATGCGCCCGTTTCCGGGCTGCTCCCCCTTCCGCAGCCGCGTGACCGGCGGCCCGCCGCTCCGCTCTTCCCGGCCGCGCACGGGAGTCTCCCGATCGGCGACGAAGACAGCGAGCCGGACGAAACGCCGGTCGCCGAGACCCATGCCGAGCAGGTCGCCCGGCGGACGCGCGTCTCGCTGGCCGCCCCCGCTCCCCGGTGCGTCGACCTCGACGAAGACGACGTCCGCGTCTACTCCGCTCCTCCCATCGACGGCCTCGGCGGCTTCACCATCGGGTCCGTGCCCGCCTCCGTGACGCCACCCAAGACCTGGCGGAAGGCGGCCTGGTTCGCCACCGGCGCGTCCGGTGCCGTGGTCGTCGGGCTGCTGTGCGCCGGGTCCTTCCTGGTCGGGAAGCCGCCGGTGGACCAGGCCGTGCAGGGCGCCTGGCCCGGCTACCAGGGCGTGCCGACGATCGCCGATCCCACCGGGGAACACCGGCCGCCCACGCAGGGCGGCTCCGGGGCCGGGCCGGAGAGCGCCGCGCCGCCGGAAAGCGGGAAGGCCCAGAGTGGCGGGGGTGGCGGGCCGGTCGACGACGCCACTGCCCCGGCCGACACCGGCGCCGCCTCCCCCGGCACCTCGACCACCGGCCCCGCCGTCCCGAGCGCGGCGCCGCGGAAGCCGCCGGTCACGCCCGCCCAGCGCGAGACGCCGGTCAAGCCGCCGTGGTGGTACTCCTTCCCGCCGGACGCCCAGACCATGGGGGACAACTCGGAGAAGTTCTTCAACACCGTCACCACCGACCCGGCCGCGGCGTCGTCGGTGACCACCGGACGGCTGCACGACCAGGGGCCGCAGGCACTCGCCGACCGCTACGCCGGCATCGCCTACTTCGAAGTCAAGAAGGTCAGCATCGACCAGCAGCGCGGCGTCACCGTGAACACCGTCGAAGTCACCCACACCGACGGGACCAAGACGGTCGAGGAACGCATGCTGACCTTCGGCGACGGCGACAAGATCACCGCTGACGGCCAGTAGCCGGACCTGCACGTGCGGTTCGCCCGTTCCGATGCACGTGCGGTGCGCCGAGCGGTTATGCCTGGTCCGGGTGGGTGACATAAGCTGCCGCTCGTCGTATCGCGACGGCATTCCGGCGACAGAGCCTGGTGGTCGCCGTCCGCACAGGGTTACCTGACGACAACGAATCCGGAAACCGGCCACGAGTCGGCCGACCGGACCAACGGGACCCCGGCCGAACGGCCGAGTGCCCGTCCCCGGAACCCAGAGCGAGGACTTTCGTGCTTGATCGGCAGCGCACACGGCGTGAGTCACCCCACGCCGTCCGCGTCGAGGACGTCATCCCGGCCGACATCCTGGACGGTGTCGCCGACGCCGACCGCGACCACCTGGAGCAGGTCTTCCGCGACCCGCAGCGGTTCCTGCCCGCCCGGACCGAGCCGGTCCGCGAGCCGGAGCAGGCCGAAGAGGCCGGCGAGCCGGAAAGCCGGTTCGCGCGCCGCGCGAAGTTGACCGGGCTGGTCGCCGCGGGCGCGCTCGTCGCCGGTGCCGTGGTCGCCGCGCCGATGCTGACCAGTTCGCACCGCGCCGCCGCCCCGTCCGGCGGGCAGTCCACGCCCGCCGGGTTCACCGGCGCCGCGGAGCTCGGCGGCCTCGCCGTCCCGCAGCACCAGGCCGGCGGCAGCGCGCCGGAGCGGCACAGCCCGGCGACGTCGCAGGCCGAGGACACCCCGTCCGCCCGGCCGGCGAACGGCACCCCGCGCAGCCAGCCCACGCCGGCCGCGGCCGACCCGGTCCCGGACAAGGCCGCCGACGCGCGCAGCGCCAGCCGCAAGATCCAGGCCGTCAAGGACTTCTACGCCGCGATCGCCCGCGACCCCTCCGGCGCGTTGGCGCTGCTGAGCCCGGCGCTGGTCGACGGCACGGCCGGCGAGCTGGTCCGCACCTGGAGCGCGATGGACGCCATCGACGTCCAGGAAGCCGACACGCAGATGCAGCCGGACGGCTCGATCCTCGCGGTCGCGACGCTGCACCGGCCGGACGGCGCCCTGGTGCGCGTCACCCAGTTGTTCCGGGTGGCTGACACCGGCGGGCTGATCACCGAAGCCGAGCTGGTCTCGGCCCAGTACATGTAGCCCACGGCGATCACCCCTTCACCCCTGGTTCAAGTGCCCGTGCCGGATTCGTGTGCGCAGAGTGAGCGCCTAGCCTTGTCACGGGCCGGTCTCGGAAAAACCGGCTCAGAGCCCACGACATGTGCATACGCTCCAGCGAAGCGGCGTGCTCGTGGCCGCGTCACCAGGCACCGATCCGCACGCCCTGGTGAAGCCGGAGCCCAAAGGGAGGTCGCGTGAGCGACGAGGGTCGTCTGGTCGCCGATCGATACCGCATCGTCGGCCGGATCGGCACGGGCGCGATGGGGGCCGTCTGGCAGGCGCACGACGAGGTCCTGGGCCGCACCGTGGCCATCAAGCAGCTCCTGCTCCAGCCGCACCTGGACCAGCACGACGCCGAGGACGCCCGCCAGCGGACGATGCGCGAGGGCCGGATCGCGGCCCGGCTGCACCACCCCAACGCGATCTCCGTGTTCGACGTCGTCACCGACGACAACGGGCAGCCGTGCCTGATCATGGAGTACCTCAACTCCACCAGCCTGGCCGCCGTGCTGCAGGAGCGCCGCACGCTGCCGCCGACCGAGGTGGCGCGCATCGGCGCCCAGGTCGCCGCGGCGCTGCGCGAGGCGCACGCGGTCGGCATCGTGCACCGCGACATCAAGCCGGGCAACATCCTGCTCGGCGGCAACGGCGTCGTGAAGATCACCGACTTCGGCATCTCCCGCGCCAAGGACGACGTCACGGTCACCAAGACCGGGATGATCGCCGGCACCCCCGCCTACCTGGCCCCCGAGGTCGCCATCGGCGGCGAGCCGGGGCCGGAGTCCGACGTCTTCTCCCTCGGCTCGACGCTCTACGCGGCGTGCGAGGGCCAGCCGCCGTTCGGGCTGTCCGAGAACACGCTGAGCCTGCTGCACGCCGTCGCGGCCGGGCAGATCAACCCGCCGCGCCAGTCCGGGCCGCTGGCCAGCGTGCTGGCCGTGCTGCTGCACCCGGAGATCGAGCACCGGCCGACCGCCGAGGAGTGCGAGGAGCTGCTCGCGGCCGTCGCCCGCGGCGAGACGCCGCTCGGCGGCCCGGCCGACGAGACCATGATGGCGCCGTCCGCCGGCGTCCTCGGGGCGGCAGTCGCCGCCGACCCGAACGCGACGCAGATGTTCGACGAGATCCCCGCGGGGCACTCGGGCACGCTGCTCGGCGGCGGCGGTGGGGCGCCGACGCAGGCCGTCCCGTTCTACGACGAGGACGACTACCCGGAGGCCACCGGTTACCCGGAGGACGACTACGACGGGTACGACCACTACGAGGACGACCACCGCGCGGCCGGGGGCGTCCCGCCCGGCCTGGCCGCCACCCGCGCCGTCCCCGTGCCGCCGCACGAGCAGGGCGGGTACGAGGACGACTACGACGATTACGACGACGAGCCCCCGCCGCCCCCGGTCCGGTCCCGTCCGCAGATGAGCCCGGTCGACGACGACGAGGGCAAGCCCGGCGCCTGGAAGCGCCCGGCGATCATCGGCGGTGTCGTGGTCGTGGGCCTGGTCGCGCTCGTCGTCTGGCTGCTGAGCCCGAACAACCCGGAGGCACCGGCCGCGCCGGTGTCCAGCAGCAAGCCGTCGCCGGTCGCGACTTCGGAGACGCCGACACCGACCTCGACCGACGAGGTCAGCACGGCCGACGTGCCGCCTCCGGTGACCGAGTCGACCTCGTCGTCGAAGAAGGCCACGACGTCGCGGAACACCGAACCGGCGACCACCACCCCAAAGTCGACGACGCCGAAGACGACGACGCCGAGCGAAACGTCTGCCAGTAGCTCGCCGCCGTCGTCCCCGCCGGAATCGACTCCCGCGACCGGTAACAACTGACAGCCCGAGGTATGTGTTGAGTTCCGAAGGCACCATCGTCGGCGGCCGGTTCCGGCTGGACCAGCCGATCGGCCGCGGCCGCGCCGGCATCGTGTGGCTGGCGTTCGACACGCGGCTGTTCCGCACCGTCGCGATGAAGCGGATGTACCTGCCGGTCGGCGCGGGCGAACGCGCCGAGCAGGCGCGCGCCGCCGCCATGCAGGAAGGCAAGGACGCCGCCCGGATCGAGCACCCGTGCGCGATCAAGGTGTTCGACGTGCTGCCGGACGGCCAGGACGTCTGGCTGGTGATGGAGTACATCCCGTCGCGCAGCATGGCGACGTTCCTCGCCGAGCACGGCCGGCTCACCCCCGACCAGGCGGCGCAGCTGGGCATCCAGCTCGGCAACGCCCTCGCGGCCATCCACGGCGCCGGGTTCGTGCATCGCACCCTCGAGCCGGGCACCGTGCTGCTGGCCGATGACGGCGGCGTCAAGCTCACCGACATCGGCATCAGCGGCGGCGGGCCGCACGCGGCGTACGTGGCGCCCGAGGTCGCGCGCGGGCTGCCGGGCACGCCGGCGGCGGACGTCTTCTCCCTCGGCGCGACGCTCTACACCGCCGTCGAAGGTGTGCCACCGTTCGGGGACGACGGCCAGTCGTCCGAACGCCCACCGCAGAACTCCGGTGTCCTGACCGAAGCGCTGCGCAAGATGCTGCGCCTGGACCCGGACACGCGGCCGACGATGGCCGACACCGTCCACTCGCTGAAGGCGATCACCGAAGGCCGCGAAACGGCGTTCATCCCGCCGACCGCGCCCGGGATGCAGCCGCCCCCGCCCCCGCCGCCGCCCTTCAACCCGGGTCTGGCGGCCGCGGGGCCGCCGATGCCGCCGTCGGGGCCGCAGTTCCAGCAGCCGATGCCGGTGTCCGCGCCGCACTACGCCGGGGCGGAGGAGACCCAGCGGATGCAGCCGGTGGCGCCGCCGCCGACGCAGTACGCGCCGCGGCCGGTGCCGGGTGGCCCCCAGCAGGCCCAGGCCCCGGCGTGGAACCTGCCGGTGTCGAAGAAGACGCTGGTCACCGTGGCCGCGATCCTCGCCGCGGTGCTGGTCGGCATCCTCGTCACCGAGCTGTTCTTCGTCTAGGCCACCTTGGCGGTCGCCGCGCGCATGGCGGCCAGCAGCGTGCGGACGGCCGGGTGGCCCGAGGCCCGCGAAGCGACCGCGGCGTGGATCGCGCGGACTGGTTCGGGGTTGCGGATCCGGCGGACGACCACGCCCGGGTGCTGCGCGCCGAGCCCCAGCTCGGGGATCAGGCCGACGCCGATGCCGGCGGCGACGAACCCCTGCGCCGTCTGGTAGTCCTCGGACTCGACCACGATGTTCGGCGCGAAGCCGGCGGACGCGCAGGCGCCCTGCAGGATGTCGCGGCAGATGCCGGGCAGGCCGTCGACGCCGACCCAGGGCTCCTCGGCGAACTCGGTGAGGTCCAGCACGCGCTTGCGGGCGAGCGGGTGGGCCTTCGGGAGCACGGCCCGGTACGGGTCGTCGAGCAGGTGCACCAGCTCGATGCCCTTGGCGGGCGGGGTCTTGCGGGGGAAGACGGTGATCGCCACGTCCGCGTCGCCGGATTCGACGTCGAGGATCGGGTCGTCGAGCTCGACCAGCTTGAGGTCGAGGCGCACCCCGGGGTGCTCGCGGCGGACCGCGGCGATGGCGGGCGGGACGAGCGACGCGCCGGCGGTGGCGAAGTAGCGGATGGCCACGCGCCCGGTGCGGCCCTCCTTGAGCTCGGTGAGCGCGGCTTCGGCCTTGGCGAGCTCGGCGCTCAGCGTCTCGGCGTGCTCGGACAGCAGCGCGCCCGCGGCCGTCGGGCGGACGCCGCGGCCGACGCGTTCGAGCAGCTCGGTGCCGGCTTCGCGTTCCAGCGCGGACAGCTGCTGGCTGATCGCGGACGGCGTGTAGCCGAGGTTGCGGGCCGCGGCCGTGATCGACCCGCTGGTGATGACGGCACGGAGGACCTGCATGCGGCGGACGTCGAGCATGCCCCGATCGTACAGCTCAGCTTAAGTGTTCCTGCAGTTAATTTCGCTTGTCCTTACGTCTGGTCCGGGCGAAGCTGGCCTCGGCTGTCGAAGGAGGACTGGGGTGGGCGAGACGAAGACCCTGCTCAGGATCGGTGCGCTGGCGCTGATGTGGGGCTCGAGCTTCTTCTGGATCAAGCTGGGGCTGGGGATGTTCTCGCCGGTGCAGCTGGTGCTGGCGCGGCTGGTGCTCGGTGCCGCGATGCTGCTGGTGCTGTGCCGCCTGCAGCGGGCGCGGCTGCCGCGCGACCGCCGGACGTGGGGCCACCTGGCGGTCGCGGCGTTCTTCCACAACGCGCTGCCGTTCCTGCTGTTCGCGATCGGCGAGACGACGGTCGATTCGGGCATCACCGGCGTCCTCAACTCGACGACGCCGCTGTGGGTGCTGCTCGCGGCGCCGCTGATGGGGACGTCGTCGCGGATGACGGGGACCCGGCTGGCCGGGCTGGTCGTGGGTCTCGGCGGGATCCTGCTGATCTTCGCGCCGTGGCAGGCGTCGGGGCTGTTGAGCTGGGGCGCCCTGGCGTGCCTCGCGGCGGCGGCGAGCTACGGCTTCGCGTTCGTCTACGAGGGCAAGTACCTGTCTTCCTCGACGTCTTCGCCGTACGCGATCTCGGCCGGGCAGATGCTCCTGGCCAGCGGGATGCTGGTTCTCGCGCTGCCGGCGGGCGGGTTCGCGCCGGTGCACGTGTCGACGGGGCCGCTGCTGGCGGTGCTGGTGCTGGGCATCGGCTCGACGGGGATCGCGTTCGCGCTGAACTACCAGCTGCTGGCGAGCGAGGGCGCGGTGGCGGCTTCGGTCGTCGGGTACCTGTTGCCGGTGGTTTCGGTGCTGCTCGGGGCGGTGTTCCTGGGCGAGCAGCTGCACCTGCGGGTGATCGCGGGGATGGTGGTCGTGCTCGGCGGCGTGGCGCTGACGCGGCTGCAGAAGCCGGAGCGAGTGGTCGCGGCCGGGCCCGGTGACCAGGCTGATGAGCTTGGTGACGACACCACCGGGCGTGCGTCGCGGCCGCTCGCTCCCCTGGCGGACTGACCCCTCACTGGTGGACGTTGGGGGGTGGACAGGCGTATGTGTCTTGTCTGCACCCCGGGTCTGCCGGGTCACTGCCGGGCTGAGGGTGTCACCCCGATGGGGATGACCTGGCTGAGAGTTGCAGGGCCTGGCAGCCCGGGACGTGCAGATCGGCCATAGGGCTTTGCGCCCAGGCTTGCCGGCCTGGAGCGCCTCAGTGAGCGACCGACCGTCACGTCCCGGACCGGAGTGCTGATTTCCGTGGGCTGACGGAAAGGAGCACACCATGGAGGCTACGCCCGCGTTCGCCGGAATCGACTGGTCCTGGCAGCACCACGCAATGTGCATCGTCGATGCTGGCGGACACCGGATCGCCGAAGCCACCCTCACCCACTCCCGCACCGGGCTGAGCACGATCACCGCACTGTTGTCCCGCCACGGCGTCGCCCGGGTCGGGATCGAGCGGAGTGACGGGCCGGTGGTCGAGCACCTGCTGCGCGCGGGCTTCGAGGTCGTGGTCATCTCGGCCAGGCAAGTCCGGTCACTGCGGGCCCGTTACGGC
>NZ_JBSFNC010000047.1:0-64983 GCF_053586895.1 Amycolatopsis sp. NPDC003731
CGCACCATCGAAGGCGTCGGAGTCCGCGTCGCCCAACGCCTCCTCGCGTTGACCGCCGCCATCTGGCACAACCGCACCACCAGCCAACCCATCACCCGATCCCTGACCGCCTACGACCACTGACCGAGTTACGCATCACTCGTCTAGGCCCACCCAGTGGTGATCCGGCAGGTCCGGATCACTCATGCGGCCACTTGAAGACGATCCCGTACTCCTCCCGCGGTTGGCACGGTTCTTCGAAGGTGTGCTCCACGAAGCCGTCCTCGACGTCGAGGAGGCGGCGATCACCGTCCGGCGGTCGTCGCAACCGTTCCAGTCCGGTCTGCTCCGCGAACCACCAGCAGGCATCGGGCACGCACTGTGGTTCGAAGTTCACCTGCACGGTCAGTCCGGCGACGGGCCGGCCGTGATCGTCGAAGGCGCCCGGCGCGACGCCGTGGTGATCCACAGCCACACTGATCCATTTCTGCCAGTCCTCCGGGTCGTCGTCCCAGGTCTCGGAAACGAAGTGGTACCGGTCTCCTCGACGAAGCACCTTCCGGAACTGCAGCCGCGGCGGGCTCGGAGGTGCGGCACGCGGAGCCAAGAGACGGCAAGCCCAGATCGCCTTCACCGGCAATTCCGAAAGATCGGCCGACCGGCCGGCCGACGCCAGGACGTCGAACCCGTCGACTCCATCTTCGCGAGCGACGACGTCGCGTTCCGTCGTGCGCCGTGAGATCAGCCGGCGACGCATGATCACTCTGACGAGCATGCGTTCCACGAACACCGGTTGCGCACCGGGCGATGGCGCCCGGAACCCGGCTTCAGCACCGCTTTGCCGATCGAAGACGAGACGGCGAAGTGGCTGCTCAGCCGCTCTTCGGCCGACTTCGACGTAGTCCTGGTAGGCCCGGCCGTCGTGCCGCAACAACTCCAGCTTCTCCGCCAAGCAGTCCGCCAGTTTGCCGACTGCCCGCCGCCAGGCCTTATGCATGGGCGTCGTCGTGGTCGGCGGCGGGTCACCGAACACTCCGGGAAGACCGGCCAGCTGGTGGAACCGGTCATCGAGCGTGGCCCTCCACCCGGTTCCGGGTGCCGGAACCGGCGGCAACCGGAAAGCGGCCATCAAGGTGCAGCGGCGACGCGAGGTCTCGGCCGAGCCCAGATTGCCGATCTCGTCGACGATCAGTCCCCACACCGCGAAGGCGCGCGATTCCGTCGCGGCTGTCTCCAGGGACGCGACCGGTTCGACCAAACAGCCAAGGGCGGCCGCCGAGCCGCTCGCCGGTTCTTCGATCGCGTAGCGGAGAAACCTCGGCGGCGCACCGTCCTTGCGAATCGCGAGCCACCGCAAAGCGGCCTCGATGTCCGCTCGCGCCGTCGATCCGCCGGCGAGCGGGGCGTCCAACCGGATGGCCACGGTCACCTCCGCTTCGTCATCGGCCCAGGGCAACGGCCGACATACCTCGGCAAGGGCAGACGATGAAGTGGACGACACCTGCACCTGGCCGACGACGAAAGACATCTGTCGGACATGAATGACCACGCTCGGCGCAGCACTCGTCGGCCACCATGAACCCGAGGTGTACTAGTACACCACGGAAAGGTGTGACAGTGAACGAGAGGAAAACAGGGAACCACGTCCCCGGCCGACCCGCTTCGCGGCTCACGCAGCAAACGATCAAGACCGGTTTCACCGGGATCGGCGGCCTCTACCTGATCACCGGCTCGGTGGCCGTCACCGCGATCGGCGCCGTCGTCGCGATCGCACTGGCCGCGGTGCAGCGCGCCGGCTGGTGACTACGCCAGCTGCTGCCGCACCGCCGACGCGAACCGCAGCACTGCCGCCGGGTCCGTCTGGCGGAAGCCCAGTGACGGCTCCGTCAGCTCCAGCTCCAGCAGCAACGGCTTCCCATCGGCCCCCCGTACCAGGTCCACCCGCGCGTACAACAGCTCGGCCCGCAGAATCCCCAGCAGGCCCGAAGCCGCGTCCAGGACGTCCTCCGCCAGCGCCACGGCGTCCGCGGGGGGCGTGGCCGGGGCCAGCGATTCCGTCAGGTACAGCCCCGAGGAATCCATTGTGGACCCCAGCATCGCGCCCTTCGAGAACGCGTGCGAATAGATCCCGCCCAGATACACCAGAGCCAGCTCGCCGGAATCGTCCACACTGGACTGGTACGGCTGGATCAGCGCCGTGTGGCCCTCGGCGTGCAACCCGGCCACGTGCGCGGATGCGTCGGAGCCGGAAGCGAACCGGGCCGCGCCCCGGGAACCCGCTCCCACCGAAGGCTTCACGACGAAATCGCCGGCGGGGAAGGACGGAGCGGAGTCCGGTGGGACCAGCGAAGTCGGCACCACCGCCACCCCCGCGTCCAGCAGCTCCACCAGGTACGACTTGTCCGTGTTCCACCGCACGACCTCAGCCGGGTTGAACAGGGACGGCACCGACTCGCACCACGCGAGGAACTCCGGACGCCGGTCGGCGTAATCCCAGGTCGCGCGCAGGATCACCGCGTCCGCCGCGGCGAAGTCGTACGAGGAATCCCACGGCGCCCACGAGACCGAAAAGCCCAGCGCCGACAAAGCGGGCACGACCGCGTCGTCGTCGCCGTCGCCCGACGGGAGTTCCGCGCAGCTGACCAGGACCGCGGTGGGGCTCACTTGCCCGCCATCTTGCGGCGGTGCTCCGGGCCGATCTTCGTGGCCTGCACCGTCTCCGCGTCCCACGTGGCCGGCGTGAGGTCCTCGACCGCCTCGATCAGCGCCTCGCCCGTCGCCACCGACGGCACCACCACGTCACCGAGGGCTCCGTCGGCTCCGACCAGGACCACGCGGGCGCCCGCGCGGCCGATGTTCTCCACCACCGCCCGGGACGGCTTGCCGTGCGCCTTCACGAACTTGCGGGCCGCGCCCAGCTGTGCGCTGGTCGGCGAAACGGTCTCTTCCGAAGTCACGCTCCGAACCATAACCAAGAACCGGCCGGAACGCGGAACAGCGTGGCCTCGGCCATAGTTGCACCGGAAGAACCCCGACCCGGAGGAGGAGCCCCATGCCCACCGCAGTGCAGGTGACGAAGACCGGCGGCCCGGAAGTGCTCGAACCGGCCGAAGTGGACGTCCGCGCCCCGGAGGCCGGGGAGCTCCTGGTCGACGTCGCCGCGGCCGGGGTCAACTACATCGACACCTACCAGCGGCAGGGAATCTACCCGGTGGAGCTGCCGTTCGTGCTGGGCCTCGAGGGCGCCGGCACGGTCGTGGAGGCCGGCGACGGCACCGGCTTCGCGCCCGGCGACCGCGTCGCCTGGCAGGGGTCGATCGGCAGCTACGCGGCCCGGAAGCTCCTCCCGGCGTCGGTCGCCGTGAAGGTCCCCGAAGGCGTCTCCCTGGAGACCGCCGCCGCAACCATGCTGCAGGGCATCACCGCGCACTACCTGGTCGCCTCGACCTTCGAGGTCAAGCCGGGCCATGACGTGCTCGTCCACGCGGCCGCGGGCGGCGTCGGGCTGCTCCTGGTGCAGCTGGCGAAGGCGCGCGGCGCCCGGGTCATCGGCACGGTGTCGACCGAAGAGAAGGAGAAGCTGGCCCGCGAAGCCGGCGCCGACGAGGTCATCCGCTACGACCGCGAAGACTTCGCCAAGCGCACCCGCGAGCTGACGAACGGCGAGGGCGTCGACGTCGTCTACGACGGCGTCGGCAAGGACACCGTCGACGGCAGCCTGGCCAGCCTCAAGGTCCGCGGCCTGCTCGCGCTGTTCGGCGCCTCCAGCGGCCCGGTGCCGCCCCTGGACCCGCAGCGCCTCAACGCCGGCGGCTCGCTCTACCTGACCCGCCCGACGTCGGTGCATTACACGCGCACGCGTGAGGAGATCGACTGGCGCTCGAAGGAGCTGTTCGACGCCATCCTCGCCGGCGAGCTGACCGTCCGCATCGGCGGCAAGTACCCCCTGGCCGACGCCCGCAAGGCCCACGAGGACCTGCAGGGCCGGCGCACCACCGGCAAGCTGCTGCTCATCCCCTGACCCATACCGCGCGCCAGTGGTAGCCGTCCTGCTCGGCGCGCTCGGCGGTGAACTCGACCTCGGCGCCCGCGCTCAGCTCCCGGAAGGCCCCCGCCGGGGCCTCGAGCGCCGAAAAGTGCACCCAGACGGGGTCGTCGAAGCCCGGCGCTTCGACGACCCCCCAGCCCTCTTCGCCGTGCCATTCGCGGACGTGGCCGCGGCGGACCTCCATCGGGGTCCTAGGCGGCGCCGACCGCGACGGCGTCGGTCACGAAGACCAGCGTCTCGTTCGGCTTCATGCCGTTGCCGCCCTCGCCGTAGGCGAGGTCCGGCGGGATGATCAGCAGGCGGCGGCCGCCCTGCTTGATGCCGGTCAGGCCCTGGTCCCAGCCCGGGATGACCTCGCCCGCGCCCAGGTTGAGGTCGAACGTCTGGCCGCGGTCGAAGGAGCTGTCCAGCTTCTTCTTGTCCGACCAGGTCACCAGCAGGTAGTTCATCTTGAGCTTCTGGCCGGCCTTGGCGGGGTCGCCGGTGCCCTCGGACAGGTCCTTCGTCACCAGCTTCTTCGGCGGGTCGCAGTCGTCCGGGATGGTGATCGCCGGCACCTCGCCGAACTTGCCCGTCGTCTTGATGTCGTCCGCGGTGCACTCGCGGCCCTTGCTCTGGGCGGGCGCCGGTGCGGCGCTGGACGACGGGACGGGCGGTCCCGCCGGAGCGGCCGTCTCGGTCTTGGGCTGCTGGCCGCACGCGGCCAGCGACAGCGCCGCCGCGGCGACCACCACGATCTTCCCGATCTTCTGCATGCGAGGCACCCTAGCCAAGCACGGAGAGTGCCGGAATCTCGTCACCGGTGGCGACCACGCCGAGCCGCCGGGTCGCGCGCGTCAGGGCCACGTACAGGTCGTTGAGGCCCCGCGGCGAACCCGCGACGACCTCGTCCGGCGCGACCAGGACCACCGAGTCGAACTCCAGGCCCTTCGACCGCTCGACCGTCAGTACGCTCAGCCGTTCGTCGAACGACCCGAGCAGCGCCGAAACGGCGTCCAACCGGCCCGCGGGCACCAGCACCGCGACCGTGCCGCCGTCCACTTCGGACAGCTCGCGCGTCACCAGCCCGGGCAGCTCCGCTTCCAGGGAAGCCGGCCGCACCGACCACGGCGGCACCCCGGTCTCCCGCACCGAAGAGGGCGCCGAGAGCGAAGGCGAAACCTCCGCGAGCACCCGCGCCGCGACGGCCATGATCTCGGCCGGCGTGCGGTAGTTCACGGTCAGCTGCTCCAGCCGCCACCGGTCCTCGACGTACGGCGAGAGCACCTCGCCCCACGACCGCGCCCCGCCCGCCGCGCCGGTCTGGGCGACGTCCCCGACCAGCGTCATCGACCGGTTCGGCGTGCGCCGCATGAGCAGCCGCCAGTCCATCGCCGACAGCTCCTGCGCTTCGTCGACGATCACGTGCCCGAACGTCCAGGTCCGGTCCTGCGCGGCCCGCTGGGCGGCGGTCAGCTCGCTGCGCGCCTGCTGGCGCTCGGCGAACAGCTCGGCGTCGAGGACGTCGGAGACGCGCAGCAGTTCCTCGTCGATGATCTCTTCGTCCTGCTCGAGGATGTCGAGCACGCCCTCGGCGTACGCGCGGTCCTCGCGCTCACGGCGTTTGCGCTCGACGCGCGCCTCGGTGTCGTCGACGCCGATCAGCTCGGCGAGCTCGTCGAGCAGCGGCACGTCGGCGGGTGTCCAGCGGGCATCCCGGCCGCTCTCCAGCAAGGCGCGGTCCTCGGGTGACAGGAGCTTCCCGGCGGCGGCGTCGAGGCGTTCGCGGTCGGCGAACAGGTCGTCGAGCACGCCCTCCGGGGTCAGCACGGGCCACAGCGAGTCGAGCGCGGCGGCCACGTTTTCGTCGGCGGCCAGCTCGGCGCGGATGTCCTGCAGGTCCTGCCCGTCGAGGAGGTCCTCCCCCAGCTTGCGGGCGGCCTGGCGGGTCAGCGCGTCGAGGACGTCGGAGACGAACAGGCGCCGCGCCGGGTTGTGCGGCCGCCGCGAACGGCGGGCACGGGTCCGGGCGTCGGTGCAGGTCTTGCGGTCCAGCCGCAGCACGTCGTGCTCGTACTCGATCTCGAGGACCGGCTCGGGCACGCGCTGGCGGTCGCGGACGGCGTTGGCCAGCACGTCGGCCAGCACCAGCCGCCCCTTGACCTCGGTCGTCTCGCGCGGCTCCACGCCGTCGGCGGTCAGGCCGGGGTAGAGCTGGCCGATGGTGGCGAGCAGCACGCCGGTCTCGCCGAGCGAGGGCAGCACCTGGCCGATATAGCGCAGGAAGGTGCTGTTCGGGCCGACGACGAGCACGCCGCGGGTGGTGAGCTGCTGGCGGTGCGTGTAGAGCAGGTAGGCGGCGCGGTGCAGCGCGACGGCGGTCTTCCCGGTGCCGGGGCCGCCCTGCACGACCATGACGCCGCCGAGCGGGGCGCGGATGATCCGGTCCTGCTCGGCCTGGATGGTCGCGACGATGTCGCTCATCTCGCCGGTGCGCCGCTGTTCCAGCGCGGCCAGCAGCGCGGCCTCGCCGGCCAGGCCGAGGTCCTGGCCCTGGTCGGCGGCGGTGAGGTCGAGGACCTCGTCGTCGAAGCCGGTGACCTTGCGGCTCAGCGACCGCAGGTGCCGCCGCCGGAGCACCCCTTCGGGTGACGCGGCGGTGGCGAGGTAAAACGGTCGCGCGACCGGCGCCCGCCAGTCGACCAGCAGCGGCTTGTAGTCGTCGTCCTCGTCGAACAGCCCGAGCCGGCCGATGTAGGTGGTTTCCTCGGCGCTCTCGGGGACGAAGTCGAGGCGTCCGAAGGCGAGGCCCTGCTCGACCGAGCCGAGCTGGGCGAGCCGGTCGGTGTAGAGGGTGGTGGCGACGTCCCGCTCGGTGCGGGCCTGCGGGGTGCCGCCGGTCTGCCGCAACGTCTCGTCGAGGCGGCGCTGGGCTTCGAGGCGCTCGGCGTCGAGCTTCGCGTAGAGGGTGGTGACGTACGCCTGCTCGCGGGCGAGCTCGGCGGAAAAACCGTCCGAAGACAAGGATCCTGCTTTCGCCTCGGGGAAAAAGAGCCAACGAAGTCTAACGGCGCCCGCGGCGCGATCATTCCGTCCGCAGGTCGCAGTGGGGGAAGACCTCGCTGCCCGGTGGGACGGCGGCCGGCCGCACCTGCTCCCCCGGCGCGCACCCCACGCTCGCCGCGGGCAGCTGTTCGCCACCGGTGATTCGCCCGTCCGGAGCGCGGAACAGCACCGCGGCGCCCCGGCTGGTCAGGGCCCGGCAGTTCTCGCTGCGGTACCGGACGCCATCGGGGACAAGAGTGGCGGTCACGGGCGTGAAGCCGCCGAGGGCCTCCGGCGCGATCCAGATGACCGGCCCGACGGCGGGGCGGTCGAGCGCGACCCCGCTCCGCCCGCCGGGCAGGAGGACCGGCACCTCGACGGTCCGGGTGCCCGACGTCACCGCGATCCGGTAGGCGGCGAGGGTGCTGGTGTTCTCGAGCACCGCCGCGCCCGGGCCCTGCTCGGCGATCCGGATGCCGCCTCCGTCGGGGGCGGGGCCGGGGCGTGCGGTGATCTTGGCCGGGATGGCACAGCCGGTGCCGAGCAGCCGGTCCTGGTCGAGGTCGAACCGGCCGCGGCCGAGCAGGGCCAGCAGGCCGAAGGCGACGACCGCGGTGACCCCGATCCCGATCCGCCGGAGGATCAGAACGGCAGGCCGAGGGTCGGCAGCCCGATGGCCGAGTCCACCGCCAGTGCCACGAACACGATCATCAGGTACGTGTTCGACCGGTGGAACAGCGCCATCGGCTTGGTCTCCTCGCCCCGCCGCACGGCCGCCTGCAGGCTGTGCGCGTAGAAGAGGAACCAGCCGCCCGCCAGGATCGCGAACGTGCCGTACAGCCACGACGTCACCGGGAGCAGCAGCAGCGTCCACGCCACCATCACCCACGAGTAGATGACGATCTGCCGGGCGACGTGCTGGGCGGTGGCGACCACCGGCAGCATCGGAACGCCCGCGCGCTCGTAGTCGTCGCGGTACTTCATGCCCAGCGCCCACGTGTGCGGGGGCGTCCAGAAGAAGATCACGCCGAACATCACGAACGCCGGCCACTGGACCGTGCCGGTCACGGCCGCCCAGCCGATGACCACCGGCATGCAGCCCGCCGCGCCGCCCCAGACCACGTTCTGCGACGTGCGCCGCTTCAGGCCGAGCGTGTAGACGAAGATGTAGAAGAGGATCGTCGCGATGGCCAGGATCGCCGAGAGCAGGTTCACCGTGAGGTACAGCACGGCGGCCGAGGCGACGCCCATCACCAGGCCGAAGATCAGCGCGCCGCGACGGGGCACCGAGTCCTTCACGAGCGGGCGGCGCTTCGTGCGGTTCATCACCTTGTCGATGTCCGCGTCGATCACGCAGTTGAGCGCGTTCGCGCTGCCCGCGGCCATCGTCCCGCCGACCAGCGTGGCCAGGACCAGCCACGGCGAGGGGATCTGACGGCCGGCGAGGAACATCGCCGGGATGGTGGTCACCAGGAGGAGCTCGATCACCCGGGGCTTGGCCAGCGCGGCGTAGGCGCCGACGACCCGGCGGAGGCTTCGCCGCTCACCGTGCGGTCGCTCACCGGTCGGGTGCACGGCGCTGGTGTCGTCACTGCGTCCGTGCGCAGCGTTCACCAACGACATTTCACTCCCTGCGTCAGGTTCGGGCGGGACAGCGCGGGTAGCCGAAGAACCAGCCACTGAACCCTCGAACGATGTTAGACGTGGTGAATCCCGTGGGTGATCGCGGGTCCTCGACCGGCCCAAGCACTAGGCTGGCCGCGACGGGCCGCGATTGCCCCTGCGCATGGCCGCGAGCAGGAATATCGTCCCTTCGGGATCGATTGAGATAAGTAGCCGCGCGTACGGGTAACCGGAACGAGGAAGACCAGCCGCAACCATCATGACCGGGAGTTGGAGTTCAGTGTCCGAAACCGCCACTACCAGCGAGAACAACCCACTCCTCCGGCGTAACGTCCCCGCCGACTGGACCGACACCGACACCCGCGCCGTGGACACCGTCCGGGTGCTGGCCGCCGACGCCGTGGAGAACTGTGGCAGCGGCCACCCCGGCACCGCGATGAGCCTCGCGCCGCTCGCCTACACGCTGTTCCAGCGGGCCATGCGGCACGACCCGAACGACCAGCACTGGCCGGGCCGCGACCGGTTCGTCCTGTCGGCCGGCCACTCGAGCCTCACCCTCTACATCCAGCTCTTCCTCGCCGGCTACGGCCTCGAGCTCGAGGACCTCAAGCAGCTGCGCAAGTGGGGCTCCAAGACCCCGGGTCACCCCGAGTACCGCCACACCGACGGCGTCGAGACCACCACCGGCCCGCTGGGCCAGGGCCTGGCCAACGCCGTGGGCATGGCGATGGCGGCCCGCCGCGAGCGCGGCCTGCTGGACCCGGACGCGGCGCCCGGCGAGAGCATCTTCGACCACCACATCTACGTGATCGCCTCCGACGGCGACATCGAAGAGGGCGTCACCTCCGAGGCCTCGTCCATCGCGGGCCGCCAGGAGCTGGGCAACCTGATCGTCTTCTACGACGACAACAAGATCTCGATCGAGGACGACACCAACATCGCGCTGTCCGAGGACACCGTGAAGCGGTACGAGGCCTACGGGTGGCACACCCAGGTCGTCGAGGGCGGCGAGGACGTCGTCGCGATCGAGGAGGCCATCAAGGCCGCCAAGGCCGAGACGCAGCGGCCGTCGTTCATCGCGCTGCGGACGATCATCGGCTACCCGGCGCCGAAGAAGATGGGCACCGGCAAGGCGCACGGCGCCGCGCTGGGCGGCGAAGAGGTGGCCGCGGTCAAGGAGATCCTCGGCTTCGACCCGGACCAGTCCTTCCAGGTCGAGGACGACGTGCTCAAGCACACCCGCCAGGCGGCCGAGCGCGGCCGGGCCGCGCACGCCGAATGGCAGGAGAAGTACGAGGCCTGGGCCGAGGCCAACCCGGAGCGCAAGAAGCTCGGCGACCGGATGGCCACCCGCACGCTGCCCGAGGGCTTCGCCGACAACCTGCCGAAGTGGGAGCCGGACGCCAAGGGCATCGCGACCCGCAAGGCCTCCGGTGAGGTGCTCAACGCCCTCGCCGACCCGCTGCCGGAACTGTGGGGTGGCTCGGCCGACCTGGCCGAGAGCAACAACACGACGATGAAGGGCGCCGACTCGTTCGGTCCCGAGAAGGCCGCCACCGACATGTGGCAGGCCAACCCGTACGGCCGGACGCTGCACTTCGGCGTCCGCGAGCACGCCATGGGCTCGATCCTCAACGGGATCGCGCTGCACGGCGGCACCCGCCCGTACGGTGCGACGTTCCTCATCTTCTCCGACTACATGCGCCCGCCGGTCCGGCTGGCCGCGCTGATGAAGGCGCCGGTCACCTACGTGTGGACGCACGACTCGATCGGTCTCGGCGAGGACGGCCCGACGCACCAGCCGATCGAGCAGCTCTCCGCGCTGCGCGCGATCCCGGGCCTCAACGTCGTCCGCCCGGCGGACGCCAACGAGACCGCGTACGCCTGGAAGGCCGTGCTGGAGGACACCGACCACCCGTCCGGCCTGGCGCTGACCCGCCAGAACGTGCCGGTGCTCGAGGGCACCAGCGCCGAGGGCGTCGCCAAGGGCGGGTACGTCCTGGCCGACTCCGACGGCACCCCGGACGTGGTCCTCATCGCCACCGGTTCCGAGGTCCAGCTGGCGGTCGAGGCGAAGAAGACCCTGGACGCCGACGGCGTCAAGGCGCGTGTCGTGTCCATGCCGTGCGTCGAGTGGTTCGACGCGCAGGACGCGGCCTACCGCGAATCCGTCATCCCGGCCGGTGTGAAGGCCCGCGTGTCCGTCGAGGCGGGCATCGCCCAGTCGTGGCACCGCTTCACCGGTGACGCCGGGGTGAACGTTTCGATCGAGCACTTCGGCGCCTCCGCCGATGCCGCCACACTGTTCCGTGAGTTCGGTTTCACCGCGGAAGCAGTCGTCGAGGCCGCCCGCCGCTCGATCCAGAACACCAAGAATTCCTGAAGGGGATGACAGTAATGAGCAACGACAAGCTCGCGGCACTGTCCGAGGCCGGTGTATCGATCTGGCTCGACGACCTCTCCCGTGAACGCCTGAACACCGGCAACCTGGCCGACCTGATCCGTGACAAGCACGTCGTCGGCGTGACGACGAACCCGACGATCTTCGCCAACGCGATGTCGAAGGGCGACGCCTACGACGAGCGCACGCGCGAGCTCGCCGCCCAGGGCGCCGACGTCGAGGCCACCATCCGCGACCTGACCACGACCGACGTGCGCAACGCCGCGGACCTGTTCCGCGACGTCTACACCGCCACGAACGGCGTCGACGGCCGCGTGTCGATCGAGGTCGACCCGCGCCTGGCCAAGGACTCCGACAAGACGGTCGTCGAGGCGCAGGACCTGTGGAAGACCGTCGACCGGCCGAACGTGCTGATCAAGATCCCGGCCACCGAAGAGGGCCTGCCCGCCATCACCAAGACCCTGGCCGAGGGCATCAGCGTCAACGTCACGCTGATCTTCTCCGTCGAGCGCTACCAGAAGGTCATCGAGGCCTTCTTCGCCGGGCTGGAGCAGGCGAAGGCCAACGGCCACGACCTGAAGGGCATCCACTCGGTGGCGTCGTTCTTCGTGTCCCGCGTGGACACCGAGATCGACAAGCGGCTGGAAGCCATCGGCACCGACGAGGCGCTGGCCCTGCGCGGCATTGCCGCCGTCGCCAACGCCCGGCTCGCCTACGCGGCGTTCCAGGAGCTGTTCTCGACCGACCGCTGGAAGGCCCTCGCGGCCGACGGCGCGAACGCGCAGCGCCCGCTGTGGGCGTCGACCGGCGTGAAGAACCCGGACTACTCCCCCACGCTCTACGTCGACCAGCTCGTCGTGAAGGACACGGTCAACACGATGCCGGAGAAGACTCTGGACGCGGTGGCCGAGCACGCGCAGATCACCGGTGACCAGGTGACCGGCCGCGCCGCCGAGGCGCAGGACGTCTTCGACAAGCTCTCCGCGGTGGGCATCGACATCACCGACGTGTTCCTCGTCCTGGAGAACGAGGGCGTCGAGAAGTTCGAGAAGTCGTGGACCGAGCTTCTGGAGACCGTGAACGGGCAGCTCGAGAAGGCGAAGGGCTGACGCACGACATGACGACAGGTGAGAAGACCGGCGTCGAGATCGTGGACGCCGCACTGGCGGAGCGGGCCGCGCCGCTGGCCGAGCGGCTGGTCGCCGACCAGGCCGCCTCGAAGCTGGCGGCGCAGGACGCAACGCTCTGGGGGCCGGACGCCGAACCCGAGGCGTCGATCCGGCTGTCGTGGACGACGCTGCACAAGTCGTCGCGGCCGCTGATCGGCGAGATCGAGGCGCTGCGGACCGAGTTGCGCTCCGAGGGCGTCGACCGCGTCGTGCTGGCCGGCATGGGCGGCTCGTCGCTGGCGCCGGAGGTGATCACCGCGACCGACGGCGTCGCGCTGACCGTCCTCGACACCACCGACCCGGGCCAGGTCGCCGACGCGCTCGCCGGTGACCTCGAGCGCACGGTGATCGTGGTGTCGTCGAAGTCGGGCGGCACCGTCGAGACCGACAGCCACCGGCGGATCTTCGCGAAAGCGTTCGCCGACGCCGGCATCGACGCGGCACGGCGGATCGTGGTCGTCACCGACCCGGGCTCGCCGTTCCAGGAACTGTCCGAAAAGGAGGGTTACCGCAAGACCTTCCTGGCCGACCCGCACGTCGGCGGCCGCTACTCGGCGCTGACCGCGTTCGGGCTCGTCCCGGCCGGCCTGGCCGGCGCGGACGTCGCCCGGCTGCTCGACCAGGCCGCTTCGGTGGCCGAGCAGCTGGCCGCGGACTCGGCGGACAACCCGGCGGTCGAGCTGGCCGCCGCGTGGGCCGCCGCGCACGAGGCCGGCGCCGAGAAGGTCGTCCTCGCGGACACCGGTTCGGGCATCAAGGGCTTCCCCGACTGGGCGGAGCAGCTGATCGCCGAGTCCACCGGCAAGCAGGGCACCGGCCTGCTGCCGGTCGCGGTCGAGGGCCCGGAGGCGCCCGGCTTCGCCGACGCCGGGTCCGACGCCACGCCCACCGCGGTCGGCGGCCCGCAGGGATCGGCCAAGATCGCCGTCACCGGCTCGCTGGGCGCGCAGTTCCTGCTCTGGGAGTTCGCCACGGCGCTGGCCGGCCGGCTGCTCGGGATCAACCCGTTCGACCAGCCGGACGTCGAAGCCGCGAAGAAGGCGGCACGGGCGCTGCTGGACGACCCGGAGAAGCTGAAGGGCGGCGAAGAGCCGTCCAACGTGGACGGTCCGGTCGAGATCTTCGGCAGCGAGGGGGTGTCCACCGAGGGCAGCCTCACCGACGTGCTGCGCGCGTTCTTCGCTTCGGCGCCGGACGGGGGCTACATCGCGGTGCAGGCCTACCTCGACCGGCTCGACGACGCCTCCACAGCGGTGCTGCGCGGCGAGATCGCCAAGCGCACCGGGAAGCAGACGACGTTCGGCTGGGGACCGCGGTTCCTGCACTCGACCGGCCAGTACCACAAGGGCGGGCACCAGAACGGCGTCTTCCTGCAGCTCACCGGCGCCGTCGAGCAGGACCTCGACGTGCCGGACCGGCCGTACACGCTGGGGCAGCTGCAGCACGCCCAGGCCCTCGGCGACGGGCAGGTGCTCGCCGAGCACGGCCGCCCGGTGCTGCGCCTGCACCTGACCGACCGGGCCGCGGGCCTCGCGGCCGTCGTCCGCGCGGTACAGGAGGTCACCGCATGACCTGGACCAACCCCCTTCGCGATCCGCGGGACAAGCGGCTCCCGCGCATCGCCGGGCCGTCCAGCCTGGTGATCTTCGGCGTCACCGGCGACCTGGCCCGCAAGAAGCTGATGCCCGCCATCTACGACCTGGCCAACCGCGGGCTGCTGCCCGCCGGCTTCTCGCTCGTCGGGTTCGCCCGTCGCGACTGGGAGCACCAGGACTTCGGCGAGCTCGTGCACGACTCGGTCAAGGAGCACGCGCGGACGCCGTTCAAGGAGTCGGTGTGGAACCGGCTCGCCGAAGGCATCCGGTTCGTGCAGGGCACCTTCGACGACGACGAAGCGTTCGACCGGCTCGCGAAGACGGTCCGCGACCTCGACGAGGAACGCGGCACCGGCGGCAACACCGCGTTCTACCTGTCGATCCCGCCCGGCGCGTTCCCGGTGGTGACCAAGCAGCTGGCCCGCTCGGGGCTGGCGAACGCCGACGAGAAGACCTGGCGGCGCGTGGTCATCGAGAAGCCGTTCGGGCACGACCTGAAGAGCGCCGAAGAGCTGAACGCGATCGTCAACGACGTCTTCCCCGAGGAGTCGGTGTTCCGCATCGACCACTACCTCGGCAAGGAGACGGTCCAGAACATCCTGGCGCTGCGCTTCGCCAACCAGCTGTTCGAGCCGATCTGGAACGCCAACTACGTCGACCACGTGCAGATCACCATGGCCGAGGACATCGGCCTCGGCGGCCGCGCGGGCTACTACGACGGCATCGGCGCCGCCCGGGACGTCATCCAGAACCACCTGCTGCAGCTGCTGGCCTTCACCGCGATGGAGGAGCCGCTGTCGTTCGAGCCGCGGGCCCTGCGCGCGGAGAAGATCAAGGTGCTCTCGGGCACCAAGCCGCTCGGGCCGCTGGACAAGACCACCGCGCGCGGCCAGTACGCGGGCGGCTGGCAGGGCGGCATGAAGGTGCCGGGCCTGCTGCAGGAAGAGGGCTTCGCGAAGGACTCGAAGACCGAGACCTACGCCGCGGTGACCCTCGAGGTGCAGAGCCGCCGCTGGGCCGGGGTGCCGTTCTACCTGCGCACCGGCAAGCGGCTCGGCCGCCGCGTCACCGAGATCGCCGTCGTGTTCAAGCGGGCGCCGCACCTGCCGTTCGACTCGACGTCGACCGAGGAGCTGGGGCAGAACGCCCTGGTCATCCGGGTCCAGCCGGACGAGGGCATCACGCTGCGGTTCGGCTCGAAGGTGCCGGGGACCACGATGGAGGTCCGCGACGTCACGATGGACTTCGGTTACGGGCACGCGTTCACCGAGTCCTCCCCCGAGGCCTACGAGCGCCTGATCCTGGACGTGCTGCTCGGCGAGCCATCGCTGTTCCCGGTGAATGAAGAGGTCGAGCTCTCCTGGAAGATCCTCGACCCGATCCTGGAGCACTGGGCGAAGGAAGGCGCGCCGGAGCAGTACGCGCCCGGCACGTGGGGGCCGGCGTCCGCCGACGAAATGCTGGAGCGCACCGGCCGGAAATGGAGGCGCCCGTGATCATCGACCTGCCGTCCACCACGACTTCGGCACTCAACAAGAAGCTGGTGGAGATCCGCGAACAGGGCGGGCAGGTCGCGCTCGGGCGCGTCCTGACGCTGGTGATCGTGGCCGACGACGACGCCAAGCTCGAAGAGGCCATCGAGGCGGCCAACGGCGCGAGCCGCGAACACCCGTCGCGGGTGATCGTGGTGGCCAAGGGCGCCCGCACGGCGGCCCCGCGCATCGACGGCCAGATCCGGGTCGGCGGCGACGCCGGCGCGAGCGAGGTCATCGTGCTGCGGCTCTACGGCCCGCTGGCGTCGCAGGGGCAGAGCGCGGTGGTGCCGCTGCTGCTGCCGGACGCGCCGATCGTGTGCTGGTGGCCCGGGGCCGGCCCGAAGGACCCGGACAAGGACCCGCTCGGCGAGCTGGCCCAGCGCCGGATCACCGACTCGGCCGCGGAGAAGAACCCGGTCAAGGCGCTGACGACGCGGGCGAAGGCGTACACCGAAGGCGACACCGACCTGGCCTGGACGCGCCTGACCCATTGGCGCGCCCAGCTCGTGTCGGCGCTGGACCTGCCGCCGTACGAGAAGATCACCGGCGCGACGGTGACCGGCGAGGCCGACTCGCCGTCGACCGAGCTGCTGGCGGCCTGGCTCGCCGAGTACCTGAAGGTGCCGGTCAAGCGGGTCAAGAGCTCGGGCGCGGCCGGCATCATCTCGGTGACGCTCGACCGCAAGTCGGGCCCGGTGGAGCTGCACCGCCCGGACGGCCGCGTCGGCACGCTGACCCAGCCGGGCCAGCCGACCCGCCGCATCGCCCTGCAGCGGCGCAGCACGCAAGACTGCCTGATCGAGGAACTCCGCCGGCTCGACCCGGACGAGGTCTACGAGGCGGCCCTGCACGGCCTGGGCAAGATCACCTCGGGCACGAACGGCAAGACGGGCGCCCCGGCCAAGGCGGACGTGACGTCCCCGGCCGCGGCGGCGGGTTCGGCCGCTTCGGGTGCCACGAAATGAGCAAGACGGAAGTCGTCGTCTACGCGAACCAGGACATCCTGGCCGCCGCGGCGGCCGCCCGGCTGGTGACGCGGCTGGTGGACGTCCAGGCGGCCAAGGGGTCGGCGTCCCTGGTGCTGACCGGCGGCGGCACGGGGATCGCGGTGCTGTCGGAGCTGCAGGCCTCGTCCGCACGGGACGCGATCGACTGGTCCCGGCTGGACATCTACTGGGGCGACGAGCGGTTCGTCCCGGCGGATTCGGACGAGCGGAACGAGAAGCAGGCGCGCGAAGCGTTGCTGGACCACGTCCCGCTGGACCCGAAGCGGGTGCACGCGATGGCTCCGTCGGACGGCGAGTTCGGCGACGACGTCGACGCGGCGGCCGCGGCCTACGCCGACGTGCTGGCATCCCAGGCGGGCCCGGAGGACCACGGCGACGTGCCGTCGTTCGACATCATGCTGCTGGGCCTCGGCGGCGAGGGCCACACGGCATCGGTGTTCCCGGAGTCCCCGGCGGTGTACGAGACCGAGCGTTCGGTGGTGGCGGTGCGGAACTGCCCCAAGCCGCCGCCGACGCGGATCTCGTTGACGCTGCCGGCGATCCGGCGGGCCCGGGACGTGTGGCTGATGACGGCCGGATCGGCGAAGGCGGACGCGGTGGCGTTGGCGTTGGCCGGTGCGGGTGAGGTTCAGCTGCCGGTGGCCGGGGCGCGGGGGCACCGCCGGACGTTGTGGCTGCTGGACCGCGCTGCGGCGGGGAAGCTGACGAAGGTCTATCAGCCGCCCACGGCTTGAATGTTGTTCCGGGTGAGGGCCCTCTGCTTCGGCAGGGGGCCTTCATTCGTTTGCGGGCTCGGCTGATCCCCGGCGGCCGCGCTTTACTCCGTGCGCCAGCCGCGCTGCAGGCTGGCGAAGATCTGCTCCGCCGCCCGGCGGGGGTGCTTGTCGGCCTGGATCAGCTCGCGCGACGCCAGCGCGAACCGGGCCAGGGCCGCCCACGTGACGTCGTCCTCGGGCGCGCCCATCTCCTGCGCGATCGCGCGGGCCAGCGCCGTCTCGTGGCGCATCCACATCCGCCGGGCGTAGTCGCGCAGGGCCGGTTCGCTTTCGATCAACCGCAGGAACTCCCCGCTCGGGGCGCTTTCGGCCAGGCGCAGGATGTGCTTGCGCAGCGCGTCCACGATCGAGTGACCCGGCGGCCGTCCGTGGACCGCCAGGACCAGCGCCGCCTCGATGTCCTCGTCCTGGTCGAACACCAGGGCTTCCTTGCTCGGGAAGTACTTGAACAACGTCGTCACCGAGACGTCCGCGGCGTCCGCGACTTCCTTCACCCCGACTTTCTCGTACCCGTGCTCGAGGAACAGCGCGAGCGCGGCGTCGGCGAGGGCCTTGCGGGTCTGGGCCTTCTTGCGCTCGCGGCGTCCGATCACTTCGGTCATGCGGCGAAGTCTAACTCACTTCAAAAGTTTAGTCGTTGCACTTTTTGAGTGACTCTGCTTTCGTAGTGACATGACCTTTCCTCGTATCGCGATCGCCGGCGCCGGCCTGGGCGGGCTCGCCTGCGCCCGTGTCCTGCAGCTCCACGGCCTCGACGTCACCGTCTTCGAACAGGAACCCGCCGCCGGCGCGCGGCCGCAGGGCGGGACGCTCGACATGCACGCCGACACCGGCCAAGTCGCGCTCCGCACCGCACAGCTGGACGAACCGTTTCGTACATTGGCCCGGCCCGAGGGCCAGCAGATGCGCGGCGTCGACCCGCACACCGGCGAGGTCGTCATGGACGAGACCCCCGACGGCGACATCCGGCCCGAAATCGACCGCGGCCAGCTCCGCGGCATCCTGCTGGACTCCCTCTCCCCTGGCACCGTCCGCTGGGGACGACCGGTCGCCGACGTCACCGAGGCCGCCCGGCTGACGTTCGCCGACGGCACGTCCGAGGAGTTCGACCTGGTCGTCGGCGCGGACGGCGCCTGGTCCCGCGTCCGGCGTGCCCTCACCGGCGTCCGGCCGCAGTACAGCGGCGTCACGTTCGTCGAGTTCGGCTTCGACGACGCCGACCGCCGCCACCCAGCCCTGGCCGCGCGGACCGGCCAGGGAACGATGATGACGAAGGCCGGCGGCAAGGCGCTCGTCGCGCAACGCAACAGCAACGGCCACATCCGCTGCTACGCCGTCTTCTACGCACCCGAGGACTGGGCCGCCGGCCTCGACTTCGCCGCCACGGACGCGGTGCGCGGCCACCTGCTCGAGCGGTACGCCGGCTGGCACCCGGACCTGCTCGCCTACCTGCGGGACCACGACGGCGGGTTCACGCACCGGCCGCTGCACGTCCTGCCGGTCCCCCACGCCTGGACGACCACGCCCGGCCTCACCCTGCTCGGCGACGCCGCGCACCTGATGCCGCCGCTCGGCGTCGGCGCGAACCTCGCCCTGCTGGACGGCACCGAGCTGGCGACCGCGCTGGCCACGGCGCCGAGCGTCGGGGACGCCGTCCGCGCGTACGAGGCCGGCATGCTGCCGCGGTCGATCGAGACGGCGAAGGCCTGCGCGTCCGGCCTGCACGACCTGCTCAGCGACGACCTGAGGTCCATGGCCGCCTGAGATCCGTGTGCCAAAAGCGACCACACGTGGGTAACATGATTCCCACGATGTGGTCGTCTTGGCACACGCTGGGAGACAGCACTCCCACACTGGGTAGCACCCATCGCCCGCCATCCCCCGGACGGCCCAGCGGATTACGGAATCCGGACGCCGGAACGCCGACCGCGGGTGAAACTAACCGTCTCCGTACGCGACCTCGTTAGCATCCGCACATTTGTCTGCCGCTGCGCGTCCCGATCGGGCCCTGCGCGCCTCTCACCAACAAGTCCACAAGACGAATGGGGTCGCCAGCGATGAGTACAGAGGGACTCTCGATTCCAGGCATCTCGATCGCCGGCTCGGGGCCATCGGCCGCCGAGCGGGTGCGCAAGCGCGGGCTGAGCCTGTTCGGCTCGGTGCCCCGCCCCGCTGTGGTCACGTTCGCCATCGAGGCGGCGGCCGTCATCCTGGCCGTGCTCGACGTCTGGCTGGTGATCCCCGAGAAGGCCCAGCCCTATTCGATCTGGCTCTCCGGCGCCGCGTGCCTCGCGGTGGTGTTCCGCCGGAAGTTCCCGTTCCTCGCCGTGCTCGTCGCGGTCCCCGGCTTCCTGGCCGGCTGGGCGCAGCTGGCGTCGATGATCACGCTCGGCATGCTCGCCACCCGCCGTCAGCTGCACTGGCAGGTTTGGGTCGGCGCGGCGCTGGTGTGGACGTGCCGGTTCGTGCAGTGGCCGCTGGAAGACTTCGCCGAGCTGAGCTGGCGTGAGCACATCCTCGACGGCATCTACGGTGTCCTGGTCGCCGGCATGCCGATCGCCATCGGCCTGCTGATCGGCGCGCGCACCGAGGTCTCGAACAAGCTCGCCGAGCTGGCCACGAGCCGCGACCGCGAGCGCCGCTTCCACGCCGACGCCGTCCGCGCCGAGGAGCGCGCCCGGCTGGCCCGCGAGATGCACGACGTCGTCTCCCACCAGATCACGCTGATCGCCATGCAGGCCGGCGCGCTCCAGGCCCAGACCACCGACGACCGCGCGCAGGAGACGGCACAGGTCATCCGCACGCTGTCCAAGCGGACGCTGGAGGAGCTGCGGTCGCTGCTGAGCGTGTTGCGCGCAGGCCCGGACGACGACGGCCCGCGCCCCGGCATCAACGACCTCGACCGGCTGATCCGCACGTCGGAGGTGCCGGTGCACCTGTCGGTGGAGCACCTGCCGGAGGCGCTGCCCAACCAGGTCTCGGCGGCGGCGTACCGGACGGTGCAGGAGTGCTTGACGAACGTCCACAAGCACGCCCCGGGCGCCACGGCGACGATCCGCATCCAAGGTGAGCACGGTGCGCTCAAGATCGAGGTCCGCAACGAGCGGGCCAGCCGCCCGGCGGAGGGCCTCCCCTCGGGCGGCCACGGCCTGACGGGCCTGGCCGAGCGGGCCCGCTTGCTGGGCGGAAGCTTCGAGACGTCCGGAACCGAAGACGGCGGCTTCCGCGTGCGAGCCCGGTATCCCCTGGACCGCTGACCTCCGGCCCCCGGTATCCAGCTTACCGGCGGGCACCGACACTTCCGGCCCACGCTCGCCCCGTGCTTGAAGGGTCGACACGCGTGATTGAGGAGTCAGCACGCGTGATTGAAGGGTCGACACGGGATCAGCGTCGTGTCGACCCTCTGATCACGCGTGTCGACCTCCTGATCACGCGTGTCGGCTGCTCCATCACGCGGCGAGCGGTGGTGAGCGCGCGAAAAGCCACCTCGAGGGGGTCCGCTTCCCTCGGGGTGGCTTCCAGCAGGAACCGCTAGAGGATTTCCCGGCGCTTGCGCAGGCGGTCGAGCGCCTCCGCCAGGATGGCCTCGCCGTCGGCGTCGCTGCGCCGCTCCTTCACGTACGCGAGGTGGGTCTTGTACGGCTCGGTCCGCGGCGCGGCCGGCGGGTTCTTCTCGTCCTGCCCACCGGGGAGCCCGCAGCGGGGGCAGTCCCACTCGTCCGGGATTTCCGCGTCGAGCGCGAACGACGGCCGAGCCTCGTGCCCGTTGGCACACCAGTAGGAGATGCGGCGGCGCGGCGCCGACTCTCCCCGTTCCGATTCGCCCGTAGGACCGGCACCCACCCGGGTGCCCCGAATCGCGTTACCGCCAACCATGAATCCTCACACCTAGGAATCGGCGGCGCGCCCCCCAATAGGCACGCCGAATCGCTGCGCCCCGCCGCCTCGACCCGGTCGCGGCCGACGACGGAACGCCGGACGCCTCACACCTTGAGCAGCAGACCCAGGCCCACGATGCTGATCAGCCAGACCGCGCCCAGCAGCAGGGTGATCCGGTCGAGGTTCTTCTCGGCCACGCTCGACCCGGCCAGGCTCGACTGCATCCCACCGCCGAACAGCGACGACAGGCCACCGCCCCGGCCACGGTGCAGCAGCACGGCGACCACCAGCAGGACGCTGGAGACGATCAACAGGATTTGCAGGAACAGCTTCATGTCATCCTCTGGGCTCTAGGAGAATGCAGGGGTACGGCATGGTCGTTTCCGACCACCACCGTACCCCTGGACTCGTCCACTGCTGTGTGACGGACCGGATACACAGGCTACCCGGTCGTGGCCTCGATCAGGGCAGCGGCCCGCCCGCGGCGAGTGCGCAGAGTTTCGTGAACTCCTCACCGTCGAGGCTCGCTCCGCCGACCAGGGCACCGTCGATGTTCTCGCAGGCCACCAGTTCGCCGATATTGCCCGATTTGACCGATCCCCCGTAGAGCACCCGGACGGACGAAGCGACCTCGTCGCCGTACTTCTCCTGGAGGGTCGCCCGGATCGCCTTGCAGACCTCTTCGGCGTCCGACGACGACGCGACCTTGCCGGTGCCGATCGCCCAGACCGGCTCGTACGCGATCACCACGTCTTTGACCTGCTCGGCCTTGAGGCCCTTCAGGCCCTCGATCAGCTGCGTCGTGGTGTGGTGGATGTGCTCGCCGGCCTCGCGGACCTCGAGCTTCTCCCCGATGCAGAGGATCGGCGTGATGCCGTGCTTGAGCGCGGCCTTGACCTTCTTGTTGACCAGCTCGTCGGACTCGGCGTGGTATTCGCGCCGCTCCGAGTGGCCGACCGTGACGAATTTGCAGCCCAGCTTGGCCAGCATCGGGCCCGAGATGTCGCCGGTGTAGGCGCCCGAATCCTGCGGCGCGAGGTCCTGCGCGCCGTAGGTCAGCGACAGCTTGTCGCCGTCGACCAGGGTCTGCACGCTGCGGATGTCGGTGAACGGCGGCAGCACCGCCACGTCGACCTTCGCGTAGTACTTCTCCGGCAGCGCGAAGGCGATCTTCTGCACCAGCGCGATCGCCTCGAGGTGGTTCAGGTTCATCTTCCAGTTGCCGGCGATGAACGGCTTGCGTGCCACTAGTTCGATCCCTCCAGTGCCACGACGCCCGGCAGTTCCTTGCCCTCGAGGTACTCCAGGGAGGCGCCGCCGCCGGTGGAGATGTGCGAGAAGCCGTCCTCGGGCAGGCCCAGCTGCCGCACCGCGGCCGCCGAGTCGCCGCCGCCGACCACGGTGAACGCGTCGCTCTTCACGAGCGCCTCGGCCACGGCACGGGTGCCGCCCGAGAACGCCTCGAACTCGAACACGCCCATCGGGCCGTTCCAGAAGACCGTCTTCGCGTCGGCCAGCTTGCTCGCGAACAGCTCGCGGCTGCGCGGGCCGATGTCCAGACCCTGGCGGTCGGCCGGGATCGCGGTGGCGTCGACGGCTTCGTTTTCGGCGTCGGCCGAGAACTCCGTCGCGGCCAGCACGTCCACCGGCAGGACCAGTTCGACACCGCGCTTCTCGGCCTCGGCGAGGAAGCCCTTGACCTGGTCGAGCTGGTCGGCCTGCAGCAGCGACTGGCCGACCTCGTGGCCCTGGGCCTTGAGGAACGTGTACGCCATGCCGCCGCCGACGATCAGCCTGTCGACCTTCGTCAGCAGGTTCGCGATGACGCCGAGCTTGTCGGACACCTTCGCGCCGCCGAGCACGACCACGTACGGCCGCTGGACGTCGTCGGTCAGCTTCTTCAGCACGTCCAGCTCGGCCAGCACCAGGCCGCCCGCGTACGCCGGCAGCACCGACGCGACCTCGTAGACCGAGGCCTGCTTGCGGTGGACGACGCCGAAGCCGTCGGAGACGAACGCGCCGCCCGGGACGAGCGCGCCCAGCTCGGCGGCCAGCTCGGAGCGGTCCACGGCGTCCTTGCTGGTCTCGCGCGCGTCGAAGCGCACGTTCTCCAGCAGCACGACACCGCCGTCGGCCAGGCCGCCGGTCAGCGCCTTCGCGGACTCGCCGACCAGGTCACCGGCCAGCGCGACCTCGGCGCCGAGCAGCTCCGACAGCCGCTTCGCGACGGGCGCAAGCGTGTACTTCGGGTCCGGCTCGCCCTTCGGACGGCCGAGGTGCGCGGTGACGACGACCTTCGCGCCCGCGTCGGCGAGCTTCTTGATCGTCGGCAACGCGGCGCGGACCCGGCCGTCGTCGGTGATGCGGCCGGAGTCGAGCGGGACGTTCAGGTCGGACCGCACGAGCACGTACCGGCCCTGAACGCCCTCGCCCAGCAGGTCGTCGAGGTTCTTGACGCTCATCTGCTTCAGGACAGCTTCGAACCGACGAGCTTGACCAGGTCGGCGAGGCGGTTGGAGTAGCCCCACTCGTTGTCGTACCAGCCGACGACCTTGACCTGGTTGCCGATGACCTTGGTCAGCGGCGCGTCGTAGATGCACGACGCCGGGTCGGTGACGATGTCGGCCGAGACGATCGGGTCGTCCGAGTAGCGCAGGATGCCGGCGAGGGGGCCCTCGGCGGCGGCCTTGTAGGCGGCGTTGATCTCCTCGACGGTGGCGGCCTTGGACAGCGTCACGGTGAGGTCGGTGGCCGAGCCGGTCGGGACCGGGACGCGCAGCGCGTAGCCGTCCAGCTTGCCCTGCAGCTCCGGCAGGACGAGGCCGATGGCCTTCGCGGCACCGGTCGAGGTCGGGACGACGCTCAGGGCGGCGGCGCGGGCGCGGCGCAGGTCCTTGTGCGGGGCGTCCTGCAGGTTCTGGTCCTGGGTGTAGGCGTGGACCGTGGTCATCAGGCCCTGCTCGATGCCGAAGGCGTCGTTGAGGACCTTGGCCAGCGGGCCGAGGCAGTTGGTGGTGCAGGACGCGTTCGAGATGATGACCTGCGAGCCGTCGTACTTGTCGTCGTTGACGCCGAGCACGATGGTGAGGTCCTCGCCCTTGGCGGGCGCGGAGATGATGACCTTCTTGGCCCCACCCGCGATGTGCGCCTTGGCGGCGTCGGCGTTGGTGAAGAAGCCGGTCGACTCGAGGACGACGTCGACGTTCAGCTCGCCCCAGGGCAGGTTGGCCGGGTCGCGCTCGGCGAGGGCCTTGATGGTCTTGCCGTCGACGACGATGCCCTCGTCGCTGACGCTGACCTCACCCGGGAACCGGCCCAGGATGGAGTCGTACTTCAGCAGGTGGGCCATGGTGGCGACGTCGCCGAGGTCGTTGAAGGCGACGACCTCGATGTCCTGGCCGCTGGCCTGCACGGCGCGGAAGAAGTTGCGGCCGATGCGGCCGAAGCCGTTGACACCTACGCGAACGGTCACTGCTGCCACTCCTCTGAGGATCGGCCGGCACTCCGGCCGTGACTTGCGGGCTCGCGGCCACCCTAGCGTGCGGGCATGCGCGTCCCTGACTGCCCTGACGAGACTTCCACCACTTGGCGAACGGGTCAAGAATCGATTAAGAAGCGAGGCCGCCACGCCGGGTGTTCCGGGGGCGGACCACGGCGGACCAGTGGGCTCCCATGGTCTGCGCTCCGGGACCGGTTCCGGCTGATCGTGACCGGTGCGGGGTGACCGGCGAGCGGGTCCGCCGCGGGCCGGGATCCGGCACTTGAACGATCCAGCCGACCGGAGCCGTCCGGCGGTTGTGGCAGCGGCTCGCGGGACGGCACGTGAGGTCGATGACTCGACCGATCCAGGGACCGCCCGCGGGCGGAGCCGCCCCGTCGGGTGACCACCCCGCCGACGCGTCCCTCATGCCGTCAGCTCCCGCTCCAGCGGCGTGCGGAACCGCGGCACCGTGCGCACCTCGCCGAACCACTTCGCGCACTTCTCCGCCTCCGCCTCGACCGTCGCCCGGGTTTCCTCGCCCACGTCCTCCAGCAGCCGGAACACCACCTCCCCCGAGGCGCGCTGGGCCCAGCCGCCGACCACCTTCCCGGAAGCCCACACCGTCGGGCCGATGTTGCCGCTGCGGTCGAACAGGGCCGCGCGGTGCGGGCCGAGGAACCAGTCGCGGTCCTGCCAGCCCATCGGGGTCGGGTCCAGCGCCGGCAGGAACGCCACCCACGGCGGTGGCGGCGGCACCGGCTCGAGGTCGTCCGCCAGCGCCACCCCCGGCACGCCGTCGAGGTCGACTTCCGCCGGGGACACCGCCGCCAGCGCCTTCTTCGTCTGGCCCGCCGTCCAGCCCGTCCACCACCTCAGGTCGGACACCGGGGCCGGGCCGTACGCGCGCAGCCAGCGCCGGGCCAGCTCGGCCCGGGCCTCGTCCGGCTCCCGCGGCGACAAGCCTCCCGGCACCCATTCGTCCAGCGGGTGCCAGACGTACTGGCTGCTCAGCCAGCTGCCGCGGGGACGGCCACGCGCGATCCGGCCGCCAGCCGCCAGCAGGAACAGCACCCGGCTCGTCACGTTGCCGATCGCTTCGTACGGCTTGCCCGCTGCCATCAGCAGCTGCTGGCGCAGCCTCGGCTCGTCCTCGCTCAGCTGCTGCGCCGTCGCCGAGCCGCGGGCCCGCAGCGCCGCCTCGACCGAGGCCTCGACGTCCTTCAGCCACGCGCCCGGCTCCGGCACGTTCTCCGGGTGCCCCTGCTGCCCGAGGTGCTGTTCGAGCAGCTTCCGCTGCTTCACGACGATGTCCGCCGAGCAGCCCGCCTGCACCAGCGCCGCCGTGTCCAGGTCCGTGACGAACACCGTGCGGCGCATGCCGAGCAGCCGCAGCAGCGAACGCTCTTCGTAGAGCGCCCGTTCCACCGCCGAGACCGCCGGCGCGGCGAGCCGGGCGGACGCGGACAGGTGGACGGTCGCCGGGTCGGTGGCGTGCAGCGCCACGACCCCGGCGACGGCTTCGGTCACCGTGGCCGCGGGCGCGGCCAGGTGGTGCCGGACGGCGAGGCGGGCCCGGCGCTGCGAGGTGCTGATCTTCGGAGGCACCCGCTGTTCCTACCACCCGGCACCGACAAAACCGCCTGGTCGTGCCGGTGACCAGCCGATAGCCTCGGGAAATGGTCTCCGGTACGCACTTCGCGGCCTTCGCCGCGCTGACGTTCCTCATGGTCGTGGTCCCCGGCCCGAGCGTGCTGTTCACGATCAGCCGCGCGCTCACCGTCGGGCGGCGCGACGCGCTCCTCACCGTCGCCGGCAACTCCGTGGGCGTCTACACGCAGGTCGTCGCGGTCGCGTTCGGCCTCGGCGCCTTGGTGACGACGTCCGCGGCGGTGTTCACCGCGATCAAGATCGCCGGCGCGATCTACCTGGTGTATCTGGGGATCCAGGCCGTGCGCCACCGCCGGAAGCTGACCGGCGCGATGGCCGCGAAGGTGCGCGCCACCCCGGGCCGGGTGCTGACCGTGCTGCGCGACGGCTTCGTCGTCGGCTTCGCCAACCCGAAGTCGATCGTGTTCCTGGCGGCGCTGCTGCCGCAGTTCGTCGACCCCGCCGCCGGTTCGGTGCCGGCCCAGATGCTCGTCCTCGGCCTGTGCCTGCCCGCGATCGCGCTGGCCACCGACAGCGCGTGGGCGCTGGTCGCCGGCACCGCCCGCGCGTGGTTCGCCCGCTCGCCGAAACGCCTGGAAATGGTCGGCGGCACCGGTGGTCTCGTCATGATCGGCCTGGGCACCACGCTGGCCTTCACCGGCCGGGGTGACTGAGCACCAGGTCGAGCAACCCCGGGAAGGCGGCGTCGAATTCGGGGCGCCGCAAGCGGTTCAGCCGGCGCGGGCCTTCGTCGCGCTGTTCGATCAGGCCCGCCGCGCGCAGCACCCCGAAGTGGTGGCTGAGCGTCGCCTTCGCCACCGGCAGGTCGAAGGTGCCGCACGCCTTCGTCCACTCGGGCACGGCCGCGAGCTCGCGCACGATGCTGCGGCGCACCGGATCGGCGACGGCGGCGAGCGCGTCGTGCAGCGAGACCTCCGCCGGGAGCACGTGCGTGAGCCCGCGGGCGCGTGCGGTCACCGGACCGCCTCCACCAGCCCCGGCCACCACTCCCGCGGCAGACCGTCGAGCGGGACGACCACCTGGTCGGCGCCCGCGGCCCGGTACTCCCGCAGCCGCGCGGCCACCGCGTCGAAGCCGCCCCACACGGTGAGGCCGTCGACCAGCCGGTCCGACAGGTCCGCGATGTCCGCGTCGGTGAAGCCCATCCGCCGGAAGTTGGCCGCGTAGCCCGGCATCCCGGCCAGGAACCCCAGTGAACCGCCGCGCACGATCTCGCGCACCCGGGCCGCGTCGGTCTCCGCCACCACGTTCAGCAGCACCGCCAGCTGCCGGTCCGCGCCCAGGATTTCCCGCGCCGAAGCGACGTAGTCCGTCGTCACCAGGTACGGGTAAGCGCCCGAAGCGCGGTCGCGCGCCAGCTCCAGCATCCGCGGCCCGAGCGCCGACAGGATCCGCGCGGACGGCGGCACGACGTCCTCGATCTCGTCGAGGTAGTCGCCGAGCGTGGCCAGCGGACGCGCGCCGTGCGCCCCGCCCAGGCCGACCACGAACCGGCCGGCGGGCAGGTCCGCGTACGCGGCGCTCACTTCGCTCGAAGGCACCCGATCCACCGACAGGATCCCGCTCGCCACCTGGATCCGCGACGTCCCGCGGACCACCTCGGCGATCCGCGGGAGGTTGTTGCCCTGCCCGCCGGCCAGCCAGAGCGTGTCGAAGCCCAGTTCTTCCAGCTCGACGGCGACGGCGGTGTCGGTGTCCAGTGCGGTGTGGGTGGCCCCCAGCGGCCCCAGTGTCGTCATGCGCCCGGCAACCACGGGACCCGGGAAGTTGTTCCCGTCAGGCCGGTTGTTCGTCCTCAGCGGAATCGGGTTCCCGCGTGAACATCCGGGTCGCCGACAGCCGCGCGACACCGTCGGGCTCGCCCAGGTCCTCCAGGGAGTTGCGGATCGTCGAGTCCACCGACAGGTACTTCCGGCCCGCGCGCAGGTCGGCGTCGTTGCGCAGCCGCACGATCAGCGGGAACTCCGACAGCGCGCCCGCGTCGAACAGGCCCGTCGTGTAGATCAGCTGCACGCCGAGCGCCTCGGCCACCGCCCGCTGCAGTTCCAGGAGGTACCCGGCCGACGCGCGGCCGATCGGGTTGTCCAGGAACAGCACGCCCGAGTGCCGGTTGCGGACCTTGCCGCGGTTGTTCGCCCGCAGCGCCGCCAGGGTGCAGTACAGGATGATCGCCGCGGTCAGCTGCTGGCCGCCGGAGAACACGTCGCGGATCTCCGAGACGCGCTGGCGTTCGGTCCGCAGCACCGAGTCCGGCTTGAGCATGTCGACGCGGAAGCCCTTGGGTGCCGCGGCCCGGACGCCGCGCAGCACCAGGGAAAGCCCGTCGCGCTTGACGTCCCGGCCGTCCGCCGTCTTGCCGACGGCGGCCTCGTCGACGACCTCGCCGAGCTTCTCGGTGAGCGCGTTGTCCTCCAGCTCGGTGAAGCGGATGCGGAGGAACTCCTGCCCGGACCAGTCGCCGAGGCCGTCCGGCAGCCGGGAGACGCGCTGGGCCGAACGCAACGTCCGGAGCGCGCCGTCGACCATGCCCTGCAGGCGGGTGATGATGCCGCCGCGGTGCCGGTCGATCTGCGCGAGGTCGTCGGTGAGCGACCGCAGCCGCGGCCGCAGCGCTTCGGCCCACTCGGCGGCGTGCGCCGGCAGCTGGTCGCGCTTGACCGAGATGACCTGCTGCCGCACCGGGGTGCTCAGCTTCTCGAACCGCTTCTCCGTCGCGTACTGCGCGAGCTGGTCCGCGGCCGCGCGCACCCGCCGGTCACCGGCGTCGGCGGCTTCCTGGGCCTGGTTGAAGGTCGCGTTCAGCCGCGCGTGCTGGGCGCGCGCGGTGTCGACGTCGCCGTCGTAGGCGGCCGCTGTGTCCTTCTCGGTGTCGGTCACCAGGTGCGCCATCGACTCGGCGAGCAGCGAGAAGCCGGACGCCGAGTTCTTCGCGGACTCCAGCGTGGCTTCGGCCGCCGCCCGGCGGTCCTGCAGCTCTTCCCACTTCCGCGCGGCCGCCGACGCCTCCAGCCCGGCCGCGTCGATCAGTTCCAGGCCGTGCTCGATGTCCCGCGGCTTCTCGCCGTTGACGCCGTTCTGCAGCGGCAGCGCGTCCAGTTCGGCGCGCCGCGTCGAGACGAGCCCGATCGCTTCGGTGCGCTCGTCTTCGAGGCCGTCGACGACCCGGCGGGCGCGGGCCAGCGCGGCCGCCCGGGCCGACGCGTCGGAGCCGTCCGGCGTCTCCAGGAGCTCGCCCGCACGCACGCGAACGGCCTCGTCCATGGCCTCCACGGCGGAGCCTGCCGCGGCTTCGGCGGACTCGGCCTGCTCCAGTTCGCTCCGCAGGTCGCTGCCGACCTCGACCTTCGCGTACGCCTCCGACGCCGAAGCGAACGCCCGCCGCAGCGCGTCCACCGGTTCGGACGGCGCCGGGCCGTCCGCCGCGTCGGCCGCCCCGGGCACTTCGGCCAGCTCGGCGCGCGCGGTGGTCGCGGTCCGGCGGTGGCCGTCCGCGGTGCGCTGCTCCTCCCCCGCCTGCTCGCGCAGCCGGGCCGCCTTGCCCGCCGCGTCGGACGCCTGGAGGTCGGCGCGCTCGGCGATCTCGGTCGCCCGCTCGGCTTCTTCGGTCCACTCGGCGATCCGGGCGCTGCGGACACCCAGCTCGCCGAGCCGCCGGGCCTTCTCCTCGGCCTCGGCGGCGGCCGCCCGCAGCTCGGGGACGCGCTCACGCAGCGACGCGGCTTTTTCGCTCAACCGCGCGAATTCCGCGTCGGCCTGCTCCAGCGCGGTGCGGGCGGTCTCCCGCGCGGTCCGGGCCGCCTGAGCCTGCTCGGCCAGGGTGGCGACGGCGCCGGGCGGGTAATCCTCGCGCCAGGTCGTGAGCTTCCACGTCAGGGCGCCGTCCGCGGACAGCTTGGCGGACAACGCTTCGAGCCGCCGCTGCCGCTCGGTGTGCCGCCGCGCGACGGCTTCCCGTTCGGCGTCGGCGGCTTCTTCGTCGTACATCGCCGGGTTCGGCGGCACGAGGAACTCGACACCGGGCGCGGACGGCACCTCGGCCTGCAGTGCTTCGGTCGTACCGACGGCGATGATCGCGCTCGGCAGCAGCCTCCGCTTCGTCAGGACTTCCCGGGCACGGGAAGCGTGCGAGGCGTCGTTCAGCAGGACGCCGGACACCAGCTGCGGCAGGCTTTCCAGCACTTCGGCGCGCCGGGAAGCGTCCAGTTTGGACAGATAGCGCCAGCCGGACCACGCGGTGATCCCGGCCTCTTCCAGGGCGTCCAGCGCGGCCTGGACGTCCTCCGGCGGCGGCAGCAGCCCGCCGGACCCCAGCGCGGCCAGGGCCCGCTCGTCGGCGGACTCCTCCATCCGCAGCGCCGTCTGCTCCTTCTCGACGGCCGCGCTCGCCTCGCGCAGCCGTTCCAGCAGCACCGGGAGGTCGCTCTCCAGGTTGACGTCGTCGGCGCCGAGCAGCTCGACCAGGCGGCTTTCGGCGGCGAGGGCGTCGGTCCGGCGGTGCGCGCGGTCGAGGTCCTCGGTGGCGCGTTCGAGGCGGTCCTGGGTGGTGCCGGCGAGCTGGTGGGCCTCGTTCACGGCCCGTTGCGCCGCCTGGAGGTCCGCGCCGGCGCGGTCGAGTTCCTGTTCGCGCCGGGCCAGCTCGGCCGAAGCGGATTCGGCCGCGGCACGGGCAGCGCGCGAAGCTTCGGCGACGTCGGCCCCCGAGGGCAGCAACCCGGCACGGACCGCCGCTTGGACCTCTTCGCGCAGTTCGGTGATCCGCGTGGTCAGCCCGCGCGCCTCGGCCCGGCGGGCGGCCGCGAGGTTCGCGGCTTCGTCGCGCTCGGTCTGCGCCTTCTCGGCTTCGGCACGCAAGGCGCCCGCGTGCGCTTCGGCCTTGTCGGCCTGCCGCTGGGCGTCCTGCGCCAGCGCGTGCAACCCGCGTGCCAGCGCCGAAGCGGCGTCGTTGCGCGCCTTCAGGGCCGGACGCGCCTTCTCCTCCCGGCTGCCGACGAGTTCGCGCAGGTCCTTCGCCTTGCGTCCCGCGTTCAGCGAGTTGAGCACGGTCGCCGTCTCGCGCCAGGCCTCCGCCTCGGTCTTCGCCGCGGCGAGCTCGGCGTCGACGCGCTTGCGGGCCTCCTGGGCCTCGTCCAGCCGCAGCACCGCGACGAGCCGGCGCAGCTCGGTGACGGCCGCGGCGAGCCGCCGGTGGTCGCCCTCGGCGAGCTTCTCCGCGGACTTGACCTCGGTGACGTGGTCCTCGAGGCCGGACAGCCGTGCGTTCTCCAGCTCGTTGCGGGCGACGACCCGCCCGGCCAGCGAAGCCATGTCGGCCTTCGCGGATTCGGCGATCTTCCGCGACTCCGCGGCGACACTTTCTTCGGCGGCCAGCGGGCCCAGGAGGTCGAGCGCGCCCGCGACGAAGTCGCGCTCGGACAGCAGATCCCCGCGCTGGGCCAAGTTGTGGGCGTAGGTCGCGACGACCTCGGCGAGGTCTTTCGGCTCTTCTTCGGAGATGACCGCGCGCAGCAGGAACTCGACGAAGGCGTCGTCGGTGCCGAACGCGAACGCGTCCGCCGCTTCACCTTCGCCCGCGTTCATCGCGCGCTGGTAGCGGAACAGCTCGGTGTCGAGGCCCAGGCCGTCCAGGCGGCCGGTCCACTCGTGGTGGCGGCGGGTCCAGGACAGCTCCAGCTCGGGTTCGGCCAGCTGGGCCGCGGTGAGCTTGTCGTGGAAGCCGGACATGGTGAGCAGCCGGCCGTCCTGGGTCATCGGCAGCGATTCCAGGCCCAGCGCGGCGGTCGGGCGGAAGCAGTACCAGGAGTCGACGAGGTTCTCGGAGTCGGCGGACACGACGTGCCCGCGCCACTCCGACACCTTCCCGGTGATGATCCGGTGGCCGCTCTCGACGTGCAGCCACTCCAGGACGACGTGCGAGACGTCCTTGGCGGCGACGAACTTCTCCAGGACCTTCGTGCTGGTGGTGCCCACGACCTGGCGGCGGCCGGGCAGCATCACCGAGAAGATCAGCTTGATGAGCACGGACTTGCCGCCGCCGTTCTCGAGGAACAGCACGCTCGCCGGTGACGGGCGGCGTAACTCGGCCGGGCCGGTCGCGTGGATGCCCGCGCTGAACAGCGCGTCCTGCTTCGGCGCGGTGATCTTGGCGCCGACGCCGCTGAAGTCGAGCACGACGTCCTGGTAGCGGGCACCCGCCGGGCCCACCGAGTGCAGGCGGACCCGCGAAAGCTCGTACATCGATTCCCCTCTACAGCGTGTCGGACGCCGCTGCGCGCAGCGTGCCCCCGGCGGTCGCGACGGCCACGACGTCGAGCGCGAGCAAGTCGTCGAAGGCGGCGTCGGCAGCGAGTTCGCGGACCTGGATCTGGTAGCGCGGGGTGGTCCGGTAGGTGCCGCCCTGCTCGTCGCTCACCGGGACCAGGAAGCCCTGGTCGGCGAGGAACCGCAGGGCGCGGGAGACCATGCCGCGGGTGGTGTCGGCGGCGAGCCGGCCGTCCTTGGTGGCCGCGGCCGCGGGACGGCGGGTGTAGGCGCGCCAGGCCTGTTCCAGCTCGGGCGCGTCGGCCAGGGGGTCGTTGTTGGCCTCGGCCTGCGCGGCGCGTTCGTCGAGCATCCGGGCGGCTTCGCGGACCATCGCGTCGACCTGCTCGACGCTGACGCGGCCGATGTAGGTGTCGTTGGCGAGGTCGTCGGGCCGCGGGTAGCCGAGCGCGGCGGTGGCGAGGTGGATCAGGCCGTGCAGCACCTTCTCCGTGTCGCGGCGCTCGCGGATCTTGGCCTGGCGGGCGTAGGAGTCCATCTTGATCTCGAAGACGGACTCGTCGGTGGCCGCCAGCACCGCGCCGGCCTGCTGGTTGACCTCGAGGACCATCAGGCCGAGCCCGGCGGCGACGGCGTGGGTGAGGGCCTTGAACGCGTTGTCCTCGCCGTAGCGGCGCACGAGGTCGCCGTAGACGACGTCACGCGCGGGCAGCTGCTTCGGCCGCATGCCGAAGGCGACCAGCCGGGCCGCGGCCTCGGCGTCCACGCTGCTGTGGGACAGCGCCATTACGCGACTTCCTCTTCTTCGTCGGCCCGCTCTACGGCGGCGGTGGACAGGAGCAGGTCGGCGCCGCCGAACTCGGGGTCGTCCAGGAGCGTGCCGTCGTCGACGGCGAGCAGCACCGAGCGGTCGCCCTGGCGGCGGGCCGCGCCGATCCCGGGACTGTAGGCGTGGACCGCGCGCAGCGCGACCAGGGCGGCGAGCCCGGGCTGACGGCTGCGGCGGGCTTCTTCGAGCAGCCCCGACAGCCGCCGTGGCACTTCGGGCAGGTCGAGCAGTTCGTCGGCGCGCCGCCAGACCTCGTCGCCGAACTTGTCGCTGACCTCGGCGGGCATGAGTTCCGGTTCCGGGATCTCGCCGACCAGCTGATCGCGTTCCGGCGCGGGCCGCAGCAGCAGCGAGACGAGGGAGGACAGCGACGGCACGACCGGTGCGGTGATCCCGGCGGCGGCGTGGAAGAAGTGCTCGACGGGCGCGACGGCGTCGGCCAGCGGCAGGCCCAAGGTGGGCACGAGGAGCTGGCCGAAGAGGTCCAGGGTCGCGCGCTGGGGCGGGCCGGAGAACTGCTGGCGGTCCTGCTCGGCGCGGAACACCGCGCCCGCGTCGGCCAGCCGGGACTGCAGGCGCGTGTGGCGGCGGATGCAGTCGCCGACGATGTCGACGAGCTCGGCGGCGCGGCGCTTCTTGTCGAGGTCCTCGGTCTCGTCGCGGGCGGTGGTGATGTTCTTGAGGATGGCGTTCTCGGCGCGGAACCGGGCCTCGATGTGGCTCAGCGCGCTGTCCAGGAGCTCCGGGACCTCGCGTTCCCAGTCGACCGACCGGACGTCGCGGCGGGTCGCGTCGAGCTTCGCGCGCAGCGTCTCGCCGTACTGGACGGTCCGGTAGCGGGCCTGCTCGGCGGCGAGCTTGGCGTCGGCGAGCCGGCCGCGGTTGATCAGGTTCTCGAGCTTGACCTCGGCGGCGATCTGCGCGGACTCGACGTCGGTGTCGAGCGCGCCGACCAGGACGTTGATCGCCTCGTCGGTGGCGCGCAGGTAGACCTCGCCGTCGCGGGCGGCCAGCTCGACCAGCAGCTTGAAGTCGAACTGGCGGCGCTGGTAGCCGCCCGGCCCGATCGAGCCGTAGACGCGCCGGAAGCCGCGGTCGGTGGTGCCGACGTTGATGAGGTTGTCCAGGACCCACTTGGCCACCCGGACGTGCTCTTCGGGCATCCGCGACGGCGCCTGCTGGGCGATGAAGGGCAGCAGCCGGTCGATCACCTCGTCGTGGCCGGCGCCGGTGTCGAAGTCCATCGCGATGGTGACCTGGTCGATCGTGTGCAGCGCGATCTCGGCCATCTGGTAGATCGTGGCGTCGGCCCAGTCGAGCTTCGCTTTCCGCGCGTCGAGGTCGTGCAGCGGCGCGGTGCAGGCCAGCGCCTTGAGGCGGCGCGTCAGCCCCTCGTCGGCCAGGCCCGTCATACCGGTGTCGTCGTCTCGCACAGCAGGCCAGGCTAGTCGGCCACCCTCTGCGCACGCGCGGGTGACGGGCTAACGTCGCTCACATGCGTGAGATGAGCCGTGACGAGTGGTGGAAGTTCGCCTCCGAGGGGACCCGGACCGGCATGCTCGGCCTGGTCAGGGCCAACGGCGCCCCGATCGTGACGCCGGTGTGGTTCCTGCTGAACGAAGGCCCGGACGGCGACGAGCTGATCTTCACCACCGGCACCGAGACGCTCAAGGGCAAGGCCATCGCCCGCGACGGCCGGATTTCACTGGCCGTCGACGACCAGAAGCCGCCGTTCTCCTACGTCCAGTTCACCGCCGAGGCGCGGCTGACCCACGACCTGGACGACATGCTGGCGTGGGCGACCAAGCTGGGTGCGCGGTACATGGGTGCCGAGCGCGGCGAGGAGTACGGCAAACGCAACGCCGTCCCCGAGGAATCCCTCGTCCGGGCGAAGATCACCAAGGTGATCGCGCGCGCCGACATCGCCGGCTGAGGGTGTTTCGCTGGTAATCTGCCTCCGGGGGTGGGGGTATGCCTTCAGGGGACAGACGCGACGCCGTCAAGGCGATCTTCAGCGCGGGCCAGCGAGAGCTGGTCGCCGAGCTGGAACGCCTCGACGGCGGGCGCTTCGGCCGGTCCGGGCGCACGAGACTGCTCGAAAACGGGGACGTCTTCGAACGCGCCGTCGTCAGCGCGGCCTTCTCGGACGAGTACTCCGCGGCCGGGCTGTCGGTCGTGCTGCACCCGCGCAACCCGTACGTGCCAGCGTTCCAGGCGCACTTCCGCTACCGCGAAGCCGCGGAAGCGTGGTGGTTCGGCGGCAGCGTCGACCTCCTCCCCTGCTACGGCTTCGCCGCGGACGCAACCCACTTCCACCGCGTCCTGAAGAGCCACTGCGACACGCTCGACCCGGCGTTCCACGCCCAGGCGAAACGCGCGTGCGACGACCGTTTCCGGCTCCCCCACCGCAACGAGGCCCGCGGCATCGGCGGCATCCTCTTCGACCACCTGAGCTTGCCGGGCCCGGACGGCTGGCGACGCTCGGCGGCCTTCACGGCGGCGGGCATCGCCGCGGTGAACCCGGCGTACTTCCCGATCGTCCACCGCCGCAAGGACGTGCCGTACGGCGAACGCGAGCGACAGTGGCAGCTCCACCGCCGCGGCCGGTACGTCGAGTTCACCCTGGTCAACGACGCGGCCCAGGCCGACGCCGACACGCTCCTGACGGCCCTGCCGCCGTCGGCGCGCTGGGAGTCGGAGTTCGCGCCGGAGCCGGGGAGCGCGGAGGCGGAGCTGGCGTCGTTCCTCGTGCCGCGCGACTGGGCGGCCGAAACTGTCGGTGCCCGCCGGTAGAGTCGGAAACGGGGGGCGCCCCGGCGGCCGCGGCGTCGGGCGAGGCGGCTGAGGGCGGCGTTGTGTTTTGCCCTTGGCGCCGATGCCGGGCGCCCCGATCGTGGCGGGCTGGTCGACCACCACCAGCAACGACCCTGCGTGGCGCGCTTGTTGAACAGGGCTCTCAGCTTGGGTTCGGTGTTGGGCAGCGCCCCGTCGTGCAGCCGGTTGGCCGTCGGGGCCGAGGCCGCCCGCGGCCCCAGAGCGCCCCGGCGCCTCGGACCGATCCGCCGCACCGAACCACCTCCCCTGCCACGCTGGGCCGTCCGGGGGCAGCCGCCCCGCTGAACGGGAAACCCTTGGCACGCCGGGTGAGCAGCTGCGTGGACTATTGACAGGGCCCGCTCCCAGGGTGTGTGATCTGTCCCATAGATAGGAAACTTTCCTAACTATTGCCGCCGGTGGTCCGCCGACCATTCCGCCCCGGTCACCCCCTGTCCCCCGACAACGCAGGAGGCTCCCAGTGGCACCCCGTCCACCGTGGCGCGTGGTACTGGCCGGTACCGCCGTCGCGGCGCTCGGCCTCACCGCGGTCAGCCCGGTAAACGCTTTCGCGGCCGATACCGACTACGAGTCCGAGAACGCCACCATCTCCCAGGGCGCGGTCGAGTCGAACCACGCCGGCTACTCCGGCACCGGCTTCGTCAACTTCGACAACGTCGTCGGCAGCTACGTCGAATACTCCGTGAACGCCGCCCAGGCGGGCACGCACACCCTGACCTTCCGCTACGCCAACGGAACCGCCGACAACCGGCCGGTGAAGCTCACCGTCGACGGCGGCGACAAGGGCACCGTCGACTTCCCCGCCACCGGCGCGTGGACGACCTGGAAGACCGTCACCGCGACCGTCCAGCTCACCGCCGGCGTCAACAAGGTCCGCACCACCGCGACCACCGCCAACGGCGGCCCGAACGCCGACAAGCTCACCGACACCTTCACCGCGCCGGTCGACGGCGAACCGCCGTCGCCGCCGTCGAACCTCAAGGCGAGCAACATCCTGCCCACCGCGGCCACCTTCAGCTGGACCGCCGCGACCGACAACGTCGGCGTCGTCCGCTACGAGATCAACCGCGGCGGCAACATCCTCAAGACCGTCGACGGGAACACCACGAGCGCGACCGTCGACAACCTGACGCCGAACACCGCCTACGACATCTCCGTCGGCGCGTACGACGCCGCGGGCAACCCGTCGCAGCAGAGCAACGTGGTCACCTTCACCACGCCGCCGAGCAACGACACGACCCCGCCCAGCGTGCCGGGCAACCTGCGCTCCACGAGTGTCACCGCGAACAGCGTCTCCCTGGCGTGGAACGCTTCCACGGACAACGGCGGCACCATCGCCGGGTACGACGTCTACCAGGGCGCCACGAAGGTCGCGACCACGACTTCCCTGAGCACGACGGTCACCGACCTCACCCCGAACACCTCCTACACCTTCACCGTCAAGGCCCGTGACCCCGACGGCAACACCTCGGCCGCCAGCAACGCCGTCACGGCGAAGACCAGCGCTCCGGGCGGCGCCGGGGGCATCCCCGAATACGACAAGGACATCGCGAAGGTCGACCTCGGCTGGTCGGTGGACTTCCTCCCGAACGGCAACGCGCTGGTGACCGAGCGGGACCGGTTCGAGGTCCTGCTGGTGACGCCGTCCGGCCAGAAGACCACCCTGGGCAAGGTGCCGGGCGCGGTCGGCACGAACGGCGAAGGCGGCCTCCTCGGCCTGGCGATCTCGCCGAACTGGTCGAGCGATCACGCGATCTACCTCTACCACACGGCTTCCGGGGACAACCGGATCGTGAAGATGACCTACGACGGCACCACGCTGTCGTCGACGTCGACGCCGGTGCTGACCGGGATCGCGAAGAACCGCTACCACAACGGCGGCCGGATCAAGTTCGGCCCGGACGGCAAGCTGTACGCCACTGTCGGCGACGCCAAGAACAGCGACAACGCGCAGAACAAGAGCTCGCTCAACGGCAAGATCCTGCGGCTCAACCCGGACGGCTCGGCGCCTTCCGACAACCCGTTCTACGCCACCGGCGGCAACGCGCGGTACGTCTGGAGCTACGGCCACCGCAACCCGCAGGGCCTGGCCTGGGACTCCCGCGGCCAGCTGTGGGCGGCGGAGTTCGGCGAGAGCAGCCAGGACGAGCTCAACCTGATCCAGAAGGGCGGCAACTTCGGCTGGCCCAGCTGCGAAGGCACGCAGGGCAGCTGCAGCGGCTTCATCGCCCCGAAGAAGACCTGGTCGACGTCGCAGGCCGGGCCGAGCGGGCTGGAGATCGTCAACGACTGGATCTACATCGCCGGCGTCACCGGGCAGCAGCTGTTCGCCACGCAGATCAACGCCGCCGGCACCGGCGTCGGCACGGTGTCGACGCTCTTCTCCGGCCGCTGGGGCCGGCTGCGTTCGGTCACCAAGACCCCGGACGGCGGGCTCTGGCTGACCTCGACGAACAACGACAAGAACGGCGGCACGCCGTCGGTGCTGGACAACGTGATCGTGCGGCTGAAGTTCCCGGGCGGCGGCACCCCCGGCGGCTTCAAGCTGACCAGCTCCGCCTTCGCCGACAACGCGACCATCCCGGACAAGTACACCTGCGCCGGGGACGGCACGGCGGGCCAGGACCCGTCGCCGCCGCTGGCGTGGGGTGCCTCCGACGGCGCGAAGGGCTACGCCGTCGTGTTCGCCGACGTCGCCAACGGCGGCAACAAGCTGCACTGGGCGATCTGGGACGTGCCGGCGGCCGCCCGCTCCCTCCCGGAGGGGCTCGGGGCGGGGTACACCGTGCCGAACCAGGGTGGCGCGAAACAAAAGGCCATGGGCAGTGGGGCGAACAGCCAGAAGTTCTTCGGCCCCTGCCCGGGCGGCTCGAGCCACCCGTACACGTTCACCCTCTACGCCCTGAACACCGCCACGGTCCCCGGCCTGACGTCGTCCTCGACGATGGCCCAGGTCGAAACGGCGATCAAGGGCGCGTCGACGGCGAACGTCGTGCTGCGCGGCAAGTCCAGCGCGGCCGCCTGAAAGCCGCGGCAGGGGTGACCGGAGCGGCGCCGGTCACCCCTGCCGCCCTTCACTGCGTCCCCGACAGCCGGCGCAGGTGCGCGTCGACGTCGAAGCCGTGTTCCTCCAGCCGGCGGCGGGCCAGCAGCAGTTCGTCGGGGGTGAACAGCTCGGCGTACTCCTCGCGCAGCATGACCGCCTCGGAGCTGCGGCCGAGCTGGTTCTTCTCCCAGAGCACGGTGAACCCGCCCGCGGTGCCGGCGCCCCGCAGCAGCAGCCGGGCCGCTTCGACGCCGCCGTGCTCGCGCACCATGCGTTCGAACTGGGCGGGCCGGTAGCCGTAATCCTTGGCGAGAACCCGGCATCCGTCGAGCAGATCCTCGGTGAATCGCGCAGCGAGCCGAGGATCGGCCGGGACGGATGCGGCTGGTTCGGGCATGGGGCAACCTCTCGACGCGACGGCTTCCCAGATTAATCGCGAACCGGCCCGGTTTCGCTACGCCATTCGAGCAACGAATTCGCGAAGAGCACTCTCCGTGTCGACCAAGCGGACAAATAGGGCAAAGCCGAAACTGGCAGCGACATCTGGGGCTTCGCCCCAGGTCGGGGGCTTCGCCACCCGAACCCCCGAAAACTGTCGGTGGTCTCTGCCATCCTGACCGCCATGCGCACCGTGGTCCACGGCGAGGTTCACGTCCACTATGGACAGATCTACGTCCACGACGAGGAAGGAGAGCCGTTCGAGGGTGACCTGCACGCGTGTTTCGCCGGGCAGCGCAACGGGCTGTGCGGCGCCGCGGTGCCCGGCACCCTCTTCCTGATCACCGGGCTGCACACCGGCGAGGTCGGCTTCACCGCCGAAGTGCACTCGTCCGCGCCGCCGGAGAGCGGCACGGAGGACGTCGTCGAGGCCTCCTTCCGCGCCGAAGGCCGCACGGCGCTGGTCACCTGGGGTGGCGGCGACGCGTGGGACCTCGAGCTGACGCCGGGCGACTACCGCGTCCGCTACAGCGGCACGGCGATGGACGCGGGCCGCGAGCGCGACACCCGGCTGGGCGGCGAGCCCCTGCAGGACAGCTACCTGCTGCAGTTCTGGCCCGCGCCGCCGGCTCCGGACGCCGTCGTCCGCGAAACGAGCGCGATCGCGGCCTACTGGCACGGTTTCGCGCGGGAGCTGCCCCCGCCGCCGACGGACGAGGAGCTCGCGCAGCGGTGGGAAGCCCGCCAACGGGCCGAGGAGGAGGCGCGGGCGAAGGCGGAGCGGGAACGGTTGCTGCGGGAATGGGGTGGCGTGCTGCCGCCCTTGCCGGTGCGCAAGCTGCCGCCGGGTTCGCTGCGGGAGTTCGCCAAGCGCGATCGGGCCCTGGTGGGAGCGGCGGTCACCGCGGGGCCGGAGGTCTGCCGCGCGCTCGCCCGCCGGGTGGCGCACCTGGCGTTCGAGCGGGCCGGGCTGGACGGCGTCGGCTGGATCGCCGATGGCTTGCGCGCGCTGGACGAAGGGAGCCCGCTGCCGCCGCCGTTCGGCGACTGGACCGCGGCGTGGGACCGGCTGCTGTCGGATCCGGCGGTGCCGCAGACGCTGGTGCGCACCCCGGACGGGCGGCACGACAACGCGTTGCAGCAGGCCATGGCGTTCCCGGCGATCTTCGCCGCGGCGGGCGAGGACGCCTGGGAGGCGTTGGGGTCGGCCTTGTCCGCGGCCGAGCACACCTACGGCGACGATCGGGCCCGGCTCCGGGAGGAGGTGCGTGCGGCACTGGCGGAAGTCACCAGCCGAACAGGCCACCCATGATCCGCGCGCAGCGGGCCGTCATCGCGTCGGCGTCTTCGTCGGGGCGGTCGATCCACCAGCTGATCAGCGAGTCGACCACGCCGGTCCACACCTGCGCCACCGCCTCGATGTCCGCCGGGTCGGCCAGGCCGCGCGAGGTCAGCAGCTGCGTGGCGCCCAGCACCGCGAACGCGTCGAGCCGGCGGCGGTAGTCCGCGGCGGCCGCGGCGATGTCGCCCGTGGAGGGCACCGTGGCGTCGCGCAGGAGGCGCCAGGCGTACCGGTCGTGGTCGAACGTCGTGAAGATCGCCGAGAGCACCTTGAGCGGCATCTGGTCGGGCTCGCCGCCGGCGGCCATGGTCGCCGCCACGCCGTCGGTGAGACGGCCGCCGGCGCGGTGGAGACAGGCTAGGTAGAGCCCGTCCTTCGAGCCGAAGTACTGGTACAGCAACGGCTTCGTGACCCCGACCCGGCGCGCGATCTCGACCATCGACGCGCCCGCGTACCCCGCCCGGCCGAACTCCTCGGTGCCGGCCACGACGAGCTGGGCCTCGCGCTCTTCGCGGGGCATCCCCTTGGTCCCGACCGCCCTTGACTCCGTCACACGGAAGAGCCTACCGTGCGTAAAGTGACCCAAGGGTAAGTTACCGTATGGTCAGATCCGAGGAGGCGACGTGGCCGACTTCCTGGCGCACCTGCGCGACCCCGTGCTGTTCGCGGTTCCGGTGTTCCTGCTGTTCGTGACGATCGAAATCGTCGCCGTGCACGTGCTCGGCCACGACGACAACGTCGTCGGCTACAGCGTCGCCGACACGCGGACGAGCATGCTGATGGGCACGGTCGCCGTCGGCGTCAACGCGCTGTTCCGGCTCGTGATGCTGGTCGTGTTCGCGGCACTGTTCGAGCTGGCGCCGGTCAAATTCGACCCGCGCGACTGGTGGACGTGGGTGCTCATGCTGCTCGGCCAGGAACTCGTGTTCTACGCCTACCACCGGGCCAGCCACCGCGTGCGGCTGCTCTGGGCCGGGCACCAGGTGCACCACTCCAGCGAGCACTACAACTTCTCGACGGCGCTGCGCCAGAAGTGGACCCCGTACTTCCAGCTGCCGTTCTGGTCCGTGCTGGCGCTGTGCGGTATCCCGCCGTGGATGATCCTGACCGGGCTGTCGATCGACCTCGTCTACCAGTTCTTCGTGCACACCGAGAAGGTCGGCAAGCTGCCGCGCTGGTTCGAGTACGTCTTCAACACCCCGTCCCACCACCGCGTCCACCACGGCAGCGACGAGGAGTACCTCGACGCCAACTACGGCGGGATCCTGATCATCTGGGACCGCATGTTCGGCAGCTTCGTCCCCGAAGGCAAGCGGCCGACGTACGGGCTGACGACGAACATCGGAACGTACAACCTGCTACGCGTGGGTTTCCACGAGTACGGCTCGATCCTGCGCGACCTCCGGGCGGCCCGGACGTGGCGCGAGCGCGCCGGGTACGTGTTCGGGCCGCCCGGCTGGCAGCTACGCGATGTCCCGCAGGGCGAGGCTGTTGAGGGGCGGGCGCTGCGGTGAGGTGAGGTCGGTCAGCACGATCTCCCGCTCGACGCCGGGTGACGTCCCGCGCCGGAACTGGGCGAGCAGCGTCGCCGGCGGGGCCGCGGTGACCAGCCGGCCGTGGCGTTCCAGCCGGTCGAAGAGCGTCTGCATGATCTGCCCGGACATCCGGCCCAGCGCCTGGGTGCTCTGGTGGCGGTGCGCGCGGTGGCCGAGGTCGACCTGCGCGAGCGCGTCGAGGCCGCGCAGTTCGAGCAGGTCGATCAGGTGCCCGACCTCGACGCCGTAGTTCGCGACGAACGGGATGCTCTCCAGCACTTCCCGGCGGCCCGCGTACTCCCCGGCGAGGGGCTGGACGAACCCGGCGAGCTCGGGCCAGAACATGTTGAGCAGCGGGCGGGCGACGAGTTCGGTGACCCGGCCGCCGCCATCGGCCTCGGTACCGAGCGGGCGGTGGTAGAAGCCCTTGACGTAGGCGACCGAGGGGTCGGTGAGCAACGGGCCGAGCAGCCCGGTGACGTAGTCGGTGGTGAAGTCGAACAGGTCGCCGTCGACGAAGACGACGAGGTCGCCGCTCGTCGCCGCGACGCCCTTCCACAGCGCTTCGCCCTTCCCGGCCAGGCCTTCGAGGCCGGGGAAGACGGCGTCCTGCGCGACGACGTCGGCCCCCGCGGCGGCGGCGACCTCGGCGGTGGCGTCGGTGGAGTGGCTGTCGACGACGAGGATCTCGTCGACGAGGCTGCCGTGCAGCTCGTCACGGATGGCGCCGACGATCGCGCCGACGGTGGCTTCCTCGTTCCGGGCCGGGATGACGACGGAGACGGTGGTGCCGCGTTTGGCCGCGACGAGCTCCTGGGTGGTCCAATCCCCGGCCTTGCTGCTGCGCCGGGAGAGCCAGGTGCCGATTTCCGGCGAAACCTGCAGCATGCGCTTCCCCTTCCCTCGTTCGCTTCCGAGGTTCGGGGGCCCGCGTTTCCGGCACGGCTCCCGGGCGCTACCGCGGTGTTACGAGATGGCGCGCCGTGTTAATCAGGCTGACGGCCGCAGGCAACGCGCCTAGGCTCACGGCGAACCGAGGGGGAAGAGTGCGCGAAGCGATCCGGCCGTTCCGCTGGGACCTCGTGCGCCCCGACCACCTCGGCACCCTGCTCGACGGCCTTCCCGAGCCGGACCTGTGGTTCCTCGACGACCTGATCGAGTGCGCCGCGAAGGTGCTCGCCCGGTCCGGGGACGGCGAGCTCCACTTCGTCGGCCGGTCCGCGGACTCCGTCTTCGACCTGCTCGGCGGTGCCCTGCCCGACCCGGGGCGGCTGCACTTGCTGCCGTTGTCCACCACGTGGCTGAGCGGCTGGCCTGCCCCCCGGCTGCACCCGGCCGAAGTGGCGCAGCTGCGCGCCAACCTGGCCGCGCACGGCCTGCACCCGGCCGGGCTCGCCCGCGGTTCGCGGCCGATCGCCTTCGCGGACGTCGTGTCCACCGGCCGGACACTCGAGCAGCTGCTCGGCCTCCTGCGGGACTGGGCCGCCGACGAACGGGCCGACTGGCCGGCGATCCGGCGCCGGGTCCGGATCGTCGGTCTCACCCGGCGCACGTACACCAGCCCGAACACCCGCCGGTGGCAGCAGCACGCGGACTGGGCTCGCGACGTGCCGATCCGGAACGTCGCCGTCGAGTCCGCGCTGTTCAGCTACCTCGCCGACCACCAGCACAAGCTGACGCCGTCGTTCGGCCGTTACCTGTGGGCCGACGAGCGGGTCCGCCGGCCCGGCCACGACGACCGGACCCGCCGGGCGCTGGCCGAAGCGGCCGCGATCGTCGAGGCCGGGCGTACCCCGGCCGTCCGCGAAAAGCTGGTCCGGGTCCTCCAGCGCGAACCCGCGATCGCCGAGCCGTGGCTGCGGGAGCTCGTCGGGCATCTCACCCCCAAGGGGAGCACATGACCGCAGCGCACGACGACCAGGACCGGCGGTTCCGCCTGGACGTCCTGGCCACCACCGTCCAGGCGGAGCTGATGGCGGCCGGGTTGCCGGTGCTGTCCGGCAACGATCCGATCGGCTCGGTCGGCGCCGTCGTGCACGCCGATGTGCCGGAGCTTCGCGGCGTGACGGTCGACTGGCAGGCCCACGGTCTCTTCTGGGACGCCAGCCAGGAGGCCTGGGCCGAGGATCCGCACCAGGAAGGCGCCGAATGCGCGGCGTTCGGCAGGCTGGCGGTCGCGGTCGGCGAGGCGATGGCCGAGGCGATGCGGAAGATCCTCACCGCGGCCGGGCTCGAAGTCACCGACAGCGGCGACGACTACTCGCCGGACCAGCTGCTGGTGACCCGCTGTTTGGCCCGCTCGCCCTGGCAAGTGCGCCGCGACGCCAAGTTCGAGCGGCAGCAGGAGTCGATGCGGGAGGCCTGGAACGCGCGGCACGCGGCCGAATGCCCGAACCACGGACCGGACAGCGACCGCTGAGAGCCCGTTCAGCCGGCTCGACCTGCCGATCAGCAGAAGCGCTGCCGGCCCACCCGGCCGCCTGACCGACCTCCGACACCAAGCGACTTGGCACCGGGCTCTCAGGCGTCTTCCTCTTCCAGCATCTCCGGGGTGACCGCCGACTCGGTGTCCGGGATGTTCAGGTCCTTGGCCCGCTTGTCCGCCATCGCCAGCAGGCGGCGGATCCGGCCCGCCACCGCGTCCTTCGTCATCTGCGGGTCCGACAGCTGCCCCAGCTCCTCCAGGGACGCCTGGCGGTTGGACAGCCGGAGCCGACCGGCGGCCAGGAGGTGGTCGGGGGCCGTGTCGCCGAGGATTTCCAGGGCGCGCTCCACCCGGGCCGCCGCCGCGACCGCCGCGCGGGCCGAGCGCCGGAGGTTCGCGTCGTCGAAGTTGGCCAGGCGGTTCGCCGTCGCGCGGACTTCGCGGCGCATCCGGCGCTCTTCCCACTGCAGGACGCTCGCGTGCGCGCCCAGCCGCGTCAGCAGCGCGCCGATCGCGTCGCCGTCGCGGACCACCACGCGGTCCGCTCCCCGGACTTCGCGGGACTTCGCCTGGATGCCCATCCGGCGCGCCGCGCCGACCAGGGCCAGCGCCGCTTCCGGGCCGGGGCAGGTCACCTCGAGCGAGGACGAGCGGCCCGGTTCGGTCAGGGAGCCGTGCGCGAGGAACGCGCCCCGCCACGCCGCTTCCGCGTCCGCCACGCCCCCGGACACCACCGCCGCCGGCAGGCCGCGCACCGGGCGGCCGCGCTGGTCGATCAGCCCCGTCTGGCGGGCCAGGCCCTCGCCGTCCTTCACCACGCGCACGACGTACCGGGTGCCCTTGCGCAGGCCGCCGCTGGCGGTGATGACGTGGACGTCCGAATGGTGGCCGTACAGCTCGTGGATCTCCTTGCGCAGCCGTCGCGCGACCGAGCCCGTGTCCAGCTCCGCCTCCACGACCACCCGGCCGGCCACGATGTGCAGCCCGCCGGCGAAGCGAAGCAGCGACGCGACCTCCGCCCGGCGCGGCCCGATCTTCGTGATCTCCAGCCGGCTCAGCTCGTCCTTCACCGCGGCGGTCATCGCCATTACTGCCCCTCCCTGCCTTTCGCTCCTCCCCCGTGCTCCCCGCCGAGACCGAGAGCCTCCCGCATGCACAACGCGAGCGCATCAGGATCATGCCGTCCCGGCACTTCGGGGTCGCCCACCGCCCCCAGGTGCGCCCGGCCGCCCAGCCGTTCCGCCGCGCGCCGGAGATTCGCCGGGTCGGGCACGGAATCGCGGTCCGCGATCACCGCGTCGACCCGCAGATCGGGCGCGTGCTCGAAGAGGACGTCGAGGTGCCGCTCCGGTGAGAATCCCGCGGTTTCCCCCGGCTGGGGGACAAGGTTGAGCACGAGCACCTTCGTCGCGGCCGTCCGCACGAGCGCGTCGCGCAGCCCCGGCACGAGCAGGTGCGGCAGCACGCTGGTGAACCACGAGCCGGGCCCGAGGAACACGACGTCGGCGTTCAGCACCGCCTGCACCGCTTCCTCGCACGCCAGCGGCGGGCGCCCGGCCCGGCCCGGCGAGCGCAGGCTGACCCGCCGCACCTGACCCGGGGTGGTGGCCACCGCGACCTGGCCGCGGATCGTCCGCAGGGCCGCCGGGTCCTCGCTGTCGAGGCCGCTGACCTGCCCCTCGATTTCGAGGGGCTCCGGCGACATCGGCAGCACCCGGCCCGAGACGCCCATCAGCCGGCAGGCCTCGTCGAGCGCGGCGACCGGGTCGCCGAGCACCTCGAACAGCCCGGCCAGCAACAGGTTCCCCACCGCGTGCCCGGCCAGCGCGCCGTCGCCGCCGAAGCGGTGCTGGAAGACCTCGGCCCACAGCGTGCCGCCGTCCTCCGCGGCGAAGGCGGCGAACGCCTGCCGCAGGTCGCCCGGCGGCAGCAGCCCGAGTTCGCGCCGCAGCCGGCCGGACGATCCGCCGTCGTCGGCCACGGTCACGACCGCGGTGACGTCGGGGGTCACCCGCCGCACCGCGGACAGTGTGGCGTGCAGTCCGTGGCCGCCCCCGAGGGCGACCGCGCGCACGTTATTCACGACCAAGGTCGCGGTGCACCACCTTCACGGCCATACCGTCCTCTTTGGACAGGCGCTGGGCGAGCTCGACCGACAGCGCCACGCTGCGGTGCTTGCCGCCGGTGCAGCCGACGGCCAGCGTCAGGTACCGCTTGCCCTCGCGCTTGTAGCCGGCGCCGATCAGCCGCAGCAGCTGGTGGTAGCGGTCGAGGAACTCCTCGGCGCCCTCCTGCGAGAGGACGTAGTTGCGGACCTCGCCGTCGAGCCCGGTGTGCTCGCGCAGCTCCGGGATCCAGAACGGGTTGGGCAGGAACCGGACGTCCATCACCAGGTCGGCGTCCATCGGCAGGCCGTACTTGTAGCCGAAGGACAGCACGGTGACGCGGGTCTGGGTGCTCGCCTCGGACCCGAACGCGTCCTCGATCTTGGCTCGCAGGTCGTGCACCGACAGCGACGACGTGTCGAGCACCAGGTCGGCCTCTTCGCGCAGCGGCTCCAGCAGCGTCCGCTCCGCGGTGATGCCGTCGGCGAGCCGGCCGTCACCCTGCATCGGGTGGCCCCGGCGGACGGCCTCGAAGCGCCGCACCAGCACGGCGTCGGTCGCCTCCAGGAACAGCACCCGCGGCTTGTAGCCCCGGGCGTCGAGGTCCTTGATCACCGAGGCCAGGTCGTCGGTGAACGCGCGCGAGCGCACGTCCATCACGACCGCCACCTTCGTGATCGCGCCGCGCGCCTGCGCACCCAGCTCGACCATGGTGGCGATCAGCTCCGGGGGCAGGTTGTCGACGACGAACCAGCCCAGGTCCTCCAGGCACTTGGCCGCCGTGCTGCGGCCCGCCCCGGACAACCCGGACACGACCGCGACCTCCATGCCGGAGCCGCGGATCTCCTCTTGCGCACTCACTGTGTTTCCCTACTCCCCTGCTCCTGTGCCGTTGCTCGCGCCGGACTCCCCGGCCAGCGCGGCGACCACGGCCTCCGCGGTGCGCCTGCCGAAGCCGGGCACCGCCTCGATCTCTTCGACCCTGGCCTGCTTGAGCTTCTTCACCGAGCCGAAGTGCTTGATCAGCGCGGTGCGGCGAGCCTGCCCCAGCCCGGGCACACTGTCCAATTCGGACGTCTGCAGCCGCTTGGAGCGCTTCTCGCGGTGGTAGGCGATGGCGAACCGGTGGGCCTCGTCCCGGAGCCGCTGCAGCAGGTACAGCCCCTCCGACGTCCGGGGCAGGATCACCGGATCGGGGTCGGCCGGCAGCCAGACCTCTTCCAGCCGCTTGGCCAGCCCGACCACGGAGATGTCGGTGATGCCGAGCTCGGCCAGCACGTCGGCGGCCGCGGTGGCCTGCGGGCCCGCACCGTCGACGACCAGCAGGTTCGGCGGGTAGGCGAACTTCTTCGGCCGCCCGGTCTCCGGGTCGAGGCCGGGCGTGCTCGACTCCTCGGCGGTTTCCTTCAGGTAGCGGTAGAACCGCCTCCGCACGACCTCGGCGATCGAAGCGACGTCACCCTCGGCCGCCGCCTCCCGCAGCGCGAAACGGCGGTACTCGGACTTGCGCGCGAGCCCGTCCTCGAAGACGACCAGCGACGCGACGACGTCGCTGCCCTGGATGTGGCTGATGTCGATGCACTCGATACGCAGCGGCGCGGTGTCGAGGCCGAGGAACTCCTGCAGCTCGGTGAGCGCGGCCGAGCGGGCGGTGAGGTCACCGGCGCGGCGCAGCTTGTGCTGGGTGAACGCCTCGCCCGCGTTGCGCTGCACGGTCTCGGCCAGGGCCTTCTTGTCGCCGCGCTGCGGCACCCGCAGCTGGACCCGCGAGCCGCGCAGCCCGGTGAGCCACTCCGCGACCGCCTCGGCGTCCGCGGGCAGCTCCGGCACCAGGACCTCGCGCGGGACGACCGGGCCGGAGTCGACGTCGTCGCGGGCGTCGAGCTCGGCTTCGTCGCCGTAGAACTGGGTGAGGAAGTGGTCGACCAGCGCCGGGACGTCCATCTCCTCGGCCTTGTCGATGACCCAGCCGCGCTGGCCGCGGACCCGGCCGCCGCGCACGTGGAAGACCTGGACGGCGGCTTCGAGCTCGTCGTGGGCGAACGCGACGACGTCGGCGTCCGTGCCGTCGCCGAGCACGACGGCCTGCTTCTCCATGGCGCGGCGCAGGGCGCCGAGGTCGTCGCGCAGCCGGGCCGCGCGCTCGAACTCCAGCTCCTCGGACGCGGCGGCCATCTCGGCTTCCAGGCGCTTGATCATGACGTCGGTCTTGCCGGCCAGGAAGTCGCAGAAGTCCTCGACGATGTCGCGGTGCTCGTCGGCGGAGACGCGGCCCACGCAGGGCGCCGAGCACTTGTCGATGTAGCCGAGCAGGCAGGGGCGGCCGATCTGGCCGTGGCGCCGGAACACCCCGGCCGAGCAGGTGCGCGCGGGGAAGACGCGCAGCAGCAGGTCGAGCGTCTCGCGGATGGCCCACGCGTGCGCGTACGGGCCGAAGTACCGGACGCCCTTCTTGCGCGCGCCGCGGTAGACGTGCAGGCGGGGGAACTCCTCGTTCAGCGTCACCGCGAGCACCGGGTAGCTCTTGTCGTCGCGGTAGCGGACGTTGAACCGCGGGTCGAACTCCTTGATCCAGTTGTACTCGAGCTGGAGGGCCTCGACCTCGGTGGTGACGACGGTCCATTCGACGCTCGCGGCCGTCGTGACCATCTGGCGCGTGCGCGGGTGCAGGCCGGAGAGGTCGGCGAAGTAGGAGTTCAGCCTGCTGCGGAGGCTTTTGGCCTTGCCGACGTAGATGACCCGCTTGGTCGCGTCACGGAACTTGTACACGCCAGGGGCATCCGGGATGCTCCCCGGCGAGGGACGGTAGGTGGTCGGGTCAGCCACTCCTCAAGACTATGGGGCGGCACCGACAGTTTCCGGTGGGCCCCCGGCTGCCCCATCGGAAGTAGGGTGTTCGTCCGTTTCCGACCTTCGTCGGTGTCCCGCTCGGTGACGTGGTGGTTACTTTCCGACCGGCCGATCCGGTCCCCCTGTCGAAAGGATCACCACCGTGAGCTCTCTCCGTCTGGCCGGCGCCGCCACCGCGGCCGCTGTCGCGCTCACCCTCGCCGGCGGCGCGGTCGCCTCCGCGGGCGTCCAGCCGAACATCGTCGGCGGCGGCACCGCCCCGGCGGTCTCCTGGGGCGCCCAGGTGTACGTGAACACGCCCGGCCGCGACTACCAGGGCTTCAACTGCTCCGGCACGGTCATCGCGTCGCGCTGGGTGCTGACCGCGGTGCACTGCCTGGACCAGGACAATTCGGGGATGTACGTCCGGGTCGGCAGCAACACGCTGCTCTCGGGCACGAAGATCGCCGTCGACGGCGAGTACGAGTCCCCGAACGGCGACATCGCGCTGCTGCACCTGGCCTCGGCGACCAGCGCGTCCCCGATTTCGCTGGGCAGCTCCGACCCGGCGACCGGCAGCACGAACCAGATCTACGGCTGGGGCCGCACCACCCCGAGCGGCCCGCCGGCGACGGCCCTGAAGACGGCGAACGTCCAGGTGACCGGCCGGTCCACGGACGCCTACGGCGGCCGCGCGATCCAGAGCGTCGGCGTCAACGGCTCGGCGTGGAAGGGCGACTCGGGCGGTCCCGAGGTCGCGAACGGGGTGCAGGTCGGCGTCGCGTCGACGGTGCAGAACCAGAGCGGCTCGAACACGCGCGGCACGAACAACTACGCGAGCGTGGCGGCGAGCCGGTCCTGGATCCGGACGACCGCGGGCGTGTGAGTTCCCGGGGCGGCGTTCCGGCGCCGCCCCGGTTTTGTCGGTGGGGTGTGCGATGCTCGCGGCATGCGGATCGCCACCTGGAACGTGAACTCCATCGTCCCCCGCCTGCCCCGCGTCCTGGGCTTCCTGGAGGAGACGGCGCCGGACGTGCTGTGCCTGCAGGAGCTGAAGAACACGACGGAGGCGTTCCCGGCGGCCGAGATCGAGGCGCTGGGGTACGAGGTCGCGGCGTACGGGCTCGGGCGCTGGAACGGCGTCGGCATCGTGTCGCGGGTGGGGCTGGCCGACGTCGTCCGCGGGCTGCCGGGCCAGCCTTCGTTCGAGGGGGCCGCGGAGGCGCGCGCGGTGGGCGCGACGTGCGGCGGTGTGCGGGTGTGGTCGGTGTACGTGCCCAACGGGCGCGAGCCGGACAGCCCGCATTACGCGTACAAGCTGGAGTGGCTTGCGTCGCTGCACTCGCTGGTCGCGGCGGAGATCGCGGCCGGGCCGTTCGCGGTGCTCGGGGACTTCAACGTGGCCCCGACGGACGCGGACGTCTGGGACATCACGCAGTTCGCGGAGTCGACCCACGTGACGAAGCCGGAGCGCGACGCCCTGGCCCGCCTGCGGGACCTGGGCCTGTCGGACGTCTTCCCGCGGCCGCTGAAGTACGACCACCCGTTCACGTACTGGGACTACCGGGCGGGGAACTTCCCGAACAACAAGGGCATGCGGATCGACCTGGTGTACGGGAATTCCGCGTTCACCGACGCCGTCACGGATTCCTATGTGGACCGGAACATGCGGAAGGGCAAGGGGCCGTCGGACCACGCGCCGATCGTGGTCGACCTGGATCTCTGATCGTAACAACCATCACGCGCTCGCCGACTCAAGTCCTACGACCAGCCCGGTCCGCGTCGGTGGAGGCACGATGGAGTACGGACTCTCGCACATCCGCTCCTTGATCATGACGAAGTGGAGTCCTGCCCAGGTTCTCGATGCCGGGAACAGCCAAGCCGCACTGAAGGACCTGTGGCAGGAGCTGATCCTGGTCGAGCACGTCGGCGCCTGGCGTTCGATGACCGCCCTCTGCGGACAGATACTGGAAGCCAACATCAGGGCGGCCCTCCTGCAGAGCCGGCCCGACCTGGCCGCCTTTTCCCGAAAGTCTACGTTCGAAAAAGTGATAGAAAAGTCCATCGATTCCGGGCTGTTCGACGCTCCCGCCGTGTTCACCGTAGCCGGAGCACTCACCAATGCCCGGCAGATCAGAAACGTCGCGTCCCACTTCTCCCCGTTCGACAGACACGGGCCGAACGAAGCTCGCGCGACGCAGCTTTTGGCGACCCTCGTCACCTTCTCCGACTGGCTGGCCTACCCGGATGACCGCCAGCACCAGCACGATCCCCAGCCCCGCAGTTTGCAGGCAGTACGGCAGGCCGTGAGTCAGGCGATGAACGGGCGCCCACTCCCGGAGGAAACCACTTGGGCTGCCGCGCTGGGCGAGCTCTTCGGAACGATGAGCCCACGCAGTTGCACCAAGTTCCTCGGAACGGCGACAAAGTCGAGACACGTACCCAGGGAGGCACTGGCCGACGCGATTCACGAGAACTTTCACCAGCTGCTGCGCAGGCTCGGCCGAAGTCACGTGAAGGACGTTCTGGAGCTGATCGGCAGGCTCCGCATTCTCGACATGAAGCCACACATGCAAGTCATCGGCGCAATCTTGCCCGTGTCGGCGATCACCACGGAGCTGCTCAGACTGGACGAACAACAGCAATTCCGGATGAACTTCCATTCGGCCGCACGCCTGATGCGGGCCAGCCGGATCTCGGACCCCGAACTGCACCAGAAGGTCTTCAACAGCAACGATTCGAAAGAATCCCTCTTGTCGGCTCTGCACACCAGGATAACGAAGGACGAGTTCCAGAGCCAGAACCTGGCCGACTTCATCCGGCAATTACCAAGGTCGGCGTTCTTCCACCTCTGGACGAGCGACCGGTTCTTGGATGCGCTGACCCGAGCACTGGCCACGCGTTCCGCCAACGACTACTTCGCCTTCATAGCTCTTCTTCGCAGACCGGTCACATCAAGCAACACCAAGGCGGCCCGAGCCTATGTGCAACTGTGCGGCAAGCTGCTCGATCGGTGCCACGACGACGACCTGTACACCGTGGGAGTCGCCGTGTCCAAGGGCCTCGAAGTGGCAGCCGAGCACGAGTCGGTCCTGAGTCAGTCCGTGGATGTCCTCGTCTCCAGGATCCGCGGACTGCACCAACAGTCGCTCGATTCGGCTGTCGCACTGTGGACGATCGCCCGCTACCGGCACCAGGCATGCGCCCGGATTCCGCCGGTGATTCGCGAGATCGACCAAGCCTGCTTGATCCACCGCGACGCCAACGTCATCTTCTGGAGCACCCTGAGCCTCACCTCGGGCCAGGACGGATGGGTCCCGCCGAAGCCCCGCAAGCTCGACGTCGCACCGGTGCTCGATCGCATCGCCGACCCGGAGACGAGCCGGTGGACTCGCCTTCTCCTCGCCCACGGCCTGAGTCTTCAGCACCTTCTGCCGGCGGCGGTCCGCCGGGAGATGTACGACGTCGCGGCGTCTGTGACTCCGCAGGACGACGCCAGCCACAGACTCGTCGCGTTTTTCCTCGGAGCCGCGACAGCTGCCGACCCCGCGGAACTCGTGCGCCGTTCCGTTTGACGCGAAGATCAGCCGCCGGTGGCCGCGCGGTGCAGCTTCCGCAGGGCCCGCACCGCCTCCACCGCCCGGTCGCGGTCCACGGCCTGCACCGCCATCACCGCGTGGTACTCGTCGTCCGGCAGCTCCAGGCGCGCCCACGAAGCCCCGTCGGGGAAGCTCACCGACAGTACCTCGCTCCACGCGAACCGGCGCGTGAGCAGCACGTTCCGCACCTCGATGCCCTCCGCGTCCGCCCGTACGCGCGCGATCGCGAACAGCATCACCCCGCACGCCAGCAGGATGCCGATGCCCACCATCGCCGCCTGGTCGGAGCGCTGGAAACGCACCCCGGTGTCGCCGTTGCGCAGCAGGATCGCCACCACGACGAACACCGCCAGCAGCGCCACCGCCAGCACGCTGCACATGATCATCGCCCGGCGGGGGCGGATCACCAGCGAAGTCGCGACGCTCACTGGAAACCCCGCTCGGTCCACGGCTGGCGCAGGCTCCGCAGCACGTGCGCGGAGTCCAGGGCCGCCACCGTCGCCTCGTAGCCCTTGTCCTCCTTCGAACCCGGGCGGCCCGACCGGTCGACCGCCTGCTCGTGCGTGTCGCACGTCAGGACGCCGTTGCCGACCGGGGTGCTCTCGTCGAGCGCGACCCGGGTGAGGCCCGCCGTCACCGCGTCGCACACGTACTCGAAGTGCGGGGTTCCGCCGCGGATGACCACGCCGAGGGCGACCACCGCGTCGTGGTTGCGGGCCAGGGCCTGCGCCACCACCGGGAGCTCGACCGCGCCCGCGACGTGCACGACCGTCGGCTCGTCTTCCAGCTCGGCCTCGCGCGCCGCGACCAGCGCCCGCTCCAGCAGGACGTCGGTGATGTCCGCGTTCCAGCGGGTGGCGACGATGCCGAGCTTCAGCGACTTGCAGTCGGAGAGGTCCAGCTTGACGTCCGGACGGCCTTCGCCGCTCACAGTGCTCCTCCGTCGGGGTGCTCGGTGCCCGCGCCGACCTGGTCGTAGTGCTCCAGCTGGGCCAGGTCGTGCCCCATCCGGTCGCGCTTGGTGCGCAGGTAGCGCAGGTTTTCCGGGTTCGGCGAGATCGGCAGCGGCACGCGGCCGGTGACGCGCAGGCCGTAGCCCTCCAGGCCGATCCGCTTGGCCGGGTTGTTCGACAGCAGCCGCATGGTGCGGACGCCGAGGTCGCAGAGGATCTGGGCACCCGTGCCGTAGTCGCGGGCGTCGGCCGGGACGCCGAGCGCGAGGTTGGCGTCGACGGTGTCCGCGCCGTCGTCCTGCAGCTGGTAGGCCTGCAGCTTGTGCAGCAGGCCGATGCCGCGGCCTTCGTGGCCGCGGATGTAGAGCACGACGCCGCGGCCTTCGGCGGCCACCGCTTCCAGGGCCGCCTCCAGCTGCGGCCCGCAGTCGCAGCGCAGCGAGCCGAAGACGTCGCCGGTGAGGCACTCGGAGTGGACGCGGACCAGGATGTCCTGGCCGTCGCCGATCTCGCCGTAGACGAACGCGACGTGCTCGATGCCGTCGAGCAGCGAGTCGTAGCCGACCGCGCGGAACGTGCCCGCGGCCAGCGGGATGCGGGCCTCGGCGACCCGCTCGACCTGCTTCTCGGTGCGGCGGCGGTAGGCGATCAGGTCGGCGATGGTGATGATCGCCAGGTCGTGGTCGGCGGCGAACACCTCGAGCTCGTCGCGGCGGGCCATGTCGCCTTCGTCCTTCTGCGACACGATTTCGCAGAGCACGCCGGCCGGGGCGAGGCCGGCCATCCGGGCCAGGTCGACCGACGCCTCGGTGTGCCCGGGCCGGCGCAGCACGCCGCCTTCCTTGGCGCGCAGCGGCACGACGTGCCCGGGGCGGCGGAAGTCCTTCGCCGTGGACGCCGGGTCGGCCAGCAGCCGGATCGTGTGGGCGCGGTCGGCGGCGGAGATGCCGGTGGTGATGCCCTCGGCGGCGTCGACCGTGACGCTGTAGGCGGTGCCGCGCGCGTCCTGGTTCGTGTGGTACATCGGCGGCAGGTCCAGCCGGTCCGCTTCGGACTCGGTCAGCGCCACGCAGACGTACCCCGAGGTGTAGCGGACCATGAAGGCCAGCAGTTCCGGCGTCGCTTTTTCGGCGGCGAAGATGAGGTCACCCTCGTTCTCGCGGTCCTCGTCGTCGACCACGACGACCGGGCGGCCGGCCGCGATGTCCGCGATCGCGCGCTCGATGGCGTCGGCGTCGAACACCGCGCCGGTGCCGCACGGGGTCCAGCCCGCTTCCGGCTCTGCCGTCTCACTCATGACGCTCCTCCGTGCTGATTCTGCACCTGGTCGCGGATGTGCGCCTCGGCCAGCTTTTCCACGTACTTCGCGACCACGTCGACCTCGAGGTTGACCAGGTCGCCGGCCTCCCGGCCGCCGAGCGTGGTCACCTCCAGGGTGGTCGGGATCAGCGCCACCTTGAACTGGTCGGCGGTCACCGCGGCCACGGTCAGGGAGATCCCGTCGACCGCGATCGAGCCCTTCTCGACCACGTACCGGGCCAGGTGCGCCGGCAGCGCGAACGTCGTGACGCCGTTCTCGTCGCGGCCGAGGAACACGCCGGTCCCGTCGACGTGGCCCTGCATGATGTGGCCGCCGAGCCGGCCGCCGGCCGGGGTGGCGCGTTCGAGGTTGACGCGGTCGCCGACCGCGACCTTGGCCAGGCTCGACCGCTCCAGCGTCTCGTTGACGACGTCGACGGTGAACTCGCCGCCCGCCACCTCGACGACGGTCAGGCAGACGCCGCTGACCGCGATCGAGTCGCCGTGCCCGGCGTCGCTGGTGACCAGCGGGCCGCGGACCCGCAGCCGGGCGGCGTTCGTCAGCTGCTCGACCGCGGTGACTTCGCCGATCTCCTCGACTATGCCGGTGAACACGTGCGCTGCCTCCTCGTGAGCCGGTCTCCTGCGCCGGTCCTTCCATCCAACACCCGCCGCGGTCCGGTGACTTCTCCGGTGCCGCTGCGGGGTCAGCCGGCCCGGACGCGGGCCGCCTGTTCGCGCAGCGCGGCGACCGCCTTGCCGGGGTCACCGGCGCCGTAGACGGCGGATCCGGCGACGAAGCAGTCGACCCCGGCCTCGGCGGCCTGCTCGATGGTGTCGGCGTTGATGCCGCCGTCGATCTCGACGATCAGCTTCAGGTGCCCGGTGTCGACCAGCCGCCGCGCGGTGCGGACCTTCTCCAGGACGTCGGCGATGAACGACTGCCCGCCGAAGCCCGGCTCGACGGACATGACCAGCAGCGTGTCGTAGTGCTTCAGCGCGTCGAGCCACGGCTCGAGCGCGGTGCCGGGCTTGAGCGACAGGCCCGCCTTCGCGCCCGCGGCCCGCAGGTTCTTCGCCAGCGCGACCGGGTCCTTGGCGGCCTCGGCGTGCACGGTGACGTTGTAGGCACCGGCCTCGGCGTACCCGACCGCCCAGCGGTCCGGGTCGTCGATCATCAGGTGGCAGTCGATCGGCAGGTCGGTGCTGTCGATCAGGGCCTTCGCCACGGGCAGGCCGAGGGTCAGGTTGGGCACGAAGTGCGCGTCCATGACGTCGACGTGGACCCAGTCGGCGCGCGTCTCCCCGCCGGCCGCGACGGCGGCGATCTCCTCGCCGAGCCGGGCGAAGTCCGCCGCGAGGATGCTGGGTGCGATCAAAGGTCGGTCTGCCACGTCCCGAGTGTAGGAGGACCGCGCTAACGCCCGCTAACCGGTTGTGACCAGGATCTGGCTCCCGAGAGGGAGGTCACGGGCCACCGGTGCGTCCTAACCTCGACCGCATGTCCGGATTCCTGGCGTCCCTGGTGCGGATCGGCAGCTACCGCAGCCTGCCGTACGCCGTCGCGTGTGCCGTCCTCACCCTGCCGATTTCCCCGTTCGCCTTCGCCGCGGCGGTGTCCGTCGAAGCCGATTCCCGCGTGCGGGCTCTGCTCGCCCTGCTCGCCATGGCGGTGCTGATGGGGCTGCTGGGCCTGCTGGGGCCCGTCCGGCGGCTCGGCATCGGCCTGGCGAACACCCTGCTCGGCACGGCCGTTCCGGCCCCGGACGGGCGACCCGACGCCGGTTCGCGGCTGCGTTCGGGACTGTGGCTCGCCCTGCACACGGCGTTGAGCGGCATCCTGCTCACCGTGCTCGCCTTCCTCGGCCTGGGCCTGCTGGTGCCCGCGGTCTGGCTGGCCGGCGGCCAGGACACCATCAGCCTGTTCTGGGACGACGTCCCGCTCGGCGGGTGGACGGTGCCCTTCGGCGTCGTGCTGCTCTTCGCGGCGCTGGTGCTCACCGCGGGCGCCACCCGCGGGTTCCGGACCGGCGCGGAGGCGCTGCTCGGCCCGTCGGACACCGAACGCGCGGCGCAGGCCGAACGCCGCTCGGCCGTGCTCGCCCAGCGCAACCGGCTGGCGCGCGAGCTGCACGACTCGATCGGGCACACGCTGACGACGTCGACGATCCAGGCGGCCGCCGCGGCCGACCTGGTCGAAGCGGACCCGGCCCAGGTCCGGCGCGCACTCGGCACGATCGAAGAAGCGTCCCGGAGCGCTCTCGAGGACCTCGACCACGTCCTGGGCCTGCTGCGCGAGGAGCCGGCCGCGAAAGCGCCGACGCGCACGCTCACCGAAGTCGACGTCCTCGCCGTGCGCGCCCGCGAAGCCGGGCTCGACGTCCGGCTGGCCGTCTCCGGGCCGGTCGCCGCGCTGCCCGCCACGGTGTCGCGCGAGGGCTACCGGATCGTCCAGGAGGGCCTGACCAACGCGCTGCGCCACGCCGGTCCCGGCGCGGTCGACGTGCGCGTCGAGGCCGGGCCGGACCGCCTCGGCATCGCGGTCGTCAACGCGCTGCCCGGCGACGGGCCGCGGACCGGGCGGCGCGGGCTGGCCGGGCTCGCCGAGCGCGTCGAAGCCCTGCGCGGCGAGCTCGACGCCGGTCCGGACGGGCAGCAGTGGCGGCTGCGCGCGTCCATTCCGCTGCGGGCGGGCGCGTGACGCCCACGGTGCTGCTCGCCGACGACGAGCCGCTGGTCCGGACCGGGCTGCGGGCGCTGCTGGAGCAGCAGGGCCTGCCGGTGGTCGGCGAGGCGGCCGACGGCGGTGAGGTCCTGGCCGCGGTGCGGCGGACCGGGCCGGACGTCGTCCTGATGGACGTCCGGATGCCCGGCACGGACGGCATCGAGGCCACCCGGCAGGTGCTGGCGGCGCTCGCGGAACCCCCGAAGATCCTGGTCGTCACGACGTTCGACAACGACGACTACGTGCACGAGGCGCTGCTGGCCGGCGCGAGCGGGTTCTTGTTGAAGCGGGCGCGCAAGGAGGAGATCGCGCACGCCGTCCGGACGGTCGCCGCCGGTGAGTCCCTGCTGTTCCCGGAGGCGATCCGGCGGCTGGTGAGCGGACGGCGGCCGGGCGGCGTCCACGCGCGGGCGGCGAAGACGCTCACCCGCCGCGAGGCCGAGGTGCTGCGGCTGATCGCCACCGGACTGTCCAATCAGGACATCGCGGCGGCGCTGGTGATCAGCCTGGAGACGGTGAAGACCCACGTGGGCAACATCTTCGCCAAGCTCGGCGCGGGGAACCGCAGCCAGGCCGTGGTCATAGCGTACGAATCGGGCGTCGTCCGGCCGGGGCACCTCGGCGGTCAATAACCGACGTGCTCCCGGTCACCCGCGTGAAGTCATGAGTTCGGCCAGCGGCCACCCTCCCGTCACCCTCAGTCCCTCCGCGGCACACATGCGGGAGGACTAATGACCCGTGTCCGAAATCCGGGCGCTCACCTCCCGAAGTTCCCCAACGAGGAGAAACATGGCTTCGCTGTTCGCCGGCCGCCGCCGGTGGCTGGTCGCGGGCGCGCTCGGCGCCGCGCTGGTCGCCGCCGCTCCGGTCGCCCTCGCCACCAACGGCTCCGGCAACGCCGACGCGCGCTCGTCGGCCGGCACCGGTGACCGCACCGCCGACGTCCGCGCCGCGGTCCAGGGCGGCCACGCCCGCAACGTCATCCTGTTCATCGGCGACGGCATGGGCCAGTCGGAGATCACCGCCGCCCGTAACTACGAGCGCGGCGCCGCGGGCCGGCTCGCCATGGACGAGCTGCCGCTGACCGGTGACTACACGACCTACGCGGTCGAGCAGAACAACCCGGCCAAGCCGAACTACGTGACCGACTCGGCCGCGTCCGGCACCGGCTGGGCCACCGGCACCAAGACCTACAACGGCGCCATCTCCGTCGACGCCTACGGCAACGACGTCCCGACGATCCTGGAGATTGCCAAGCGCAACGGCCTGCGCACCGGCGACGTCACCACCGCCGAGGTCCAGGACGCGACCCCGGCCGTGCTCGGCGCGCACGTCGTCAACCGCGACTGCAAGGGCCCGGTCGAGACGACCGCCAAGTGCGCGAAGAACGCCAAGGAGAACGGCGGCAACGGCTCGATCGCCGAGCAGCTGGTGCAGACCCGCCCCGACGTCCTGCTGGGCGGCGGCGCGAAGTACTTCAACCAGCCGGTGACGGCGGGCAAGTTCAAGGGCAAGACCGTCCTGGACCAGGCCAAGGCGGCCGGCTACACCGTGGTGAACACCGCGGCGGACCTGGCGGCGGCCAAGAAGGGCAAGCCGGTGCTCGGCCTGTTCGCCGACGGCAACATGCCGGTCAACTGGACCGGCCCGGCGGCCGTGCACGGCGGCACCGCGCCGGCCCGCTGCACCCCGAACCCGAAGCTGCCGGCCACCCAGCCGAAGCTGGCCGACCAGACCCGCAAGGCCCTCGAGCTGCTCGACGACCGCCGCAGCGACAAGGGCTTCTTCCTCCAGGTCGAGGGCGCGAGCATCGACAAGCAGGACCACGCGGCCGACCCGTGCGGCCAGATCGGCGAGACGGTCGACTTCGACGCGGCGATCGCGGCGGGCACGGCGTTCGCCCGCAGCCACCCGGACACCCTGGTGCTGGTGACCGCCGACCACGGCCACAGCAGCCAGATCGTCGAGCCCACCGCCACCCCGGGCCTGACCGCCACCCTGGTCACCAACGAGGGCGCGAACATGACCCTGGCCTACGGCACGGCGGAAACCGGCGGCTCGCAGTCGCACACGGGCACGCAGGTGCGCATCGCGGGCCTCGGCCCGCAGGCGGCCAACATCGTCGGCCTGACCAACCAGACCGACCTGTTCGGCACCCTGAAGCGCGCCCTGAAGCTGCGCTGAGTGGTGGGGCAGACCCCCGGGTTGCCCGGGTGGTCTGCCCCATGCCCCCTGGTGCCGGCGTTCCCTAGCGTGGGGAACTCCGAGACACCAGGGGGTTCTCTCATGCGGAAGTCATTGCGGGTCGTCACCGCCGGCACGCTCGCCGCGCTGCTGGCCGCCACCACGGCGGCCCCGGCACTCGCCGCCACGGCGCCCGCCGCCACGGCGGATCCGGTCCAGGCGGGCCTGGACCGGCTCACCACGCAGGTGCCGGGGGCCGAGGCCGTCGTCCAGGACGGTCACCGGACCCGGGTCGTGCGCAGCGGCACCGGCGACCTCGCGACCGGAAAGCCGTTCCCGCGCAACGGTTCCATCCGGGCCGGGAGCGTCACGAAGACGTTCGTCGCCACGGTCGTGCTGCAGCTGGCCGCCGAAGGCCGGGTGCGGCTGGACGCGCCGGTTTCCCGTTACCTGCCGGGGCTCCTGCCCGACGGGCGGATCACCGTCAGGCAGCTGCTCCAGCACACGAGCGGGCTCTACAACTACACGGACGACCTCGACCGCAGCGACCCGGAAACGTTGCGGCACCGCGGGGCCGAGCCGGCCGAGCTGGTGGCGATCGCGCTGGCGCACCCGGCGCTGTTCCCGCCGGGGACGAGCTGGTCGTACTCGAACACGAACTACATCGTGGCCGGGATGATCGTGGAACGCGTGACGGGGCGCGACCTGAGCGGCGAGATCACCCGCCGGATCACGCGGCCGCTGGGGCTGCGCGACACGTACCTGCCCCGCCGGGGCGACGAGAAGCTGCCGGAGCCGCACGCGGTGGGCTATCTGCCGGCGGGCGGGAAACTGGTGGACTTCAGCGACTTCGACGCCACGATCGCGGGAGCGGCGGGCGGGCTGGTCAGCACCCCGGCGGACCTGGACCGGTTCTACGGCGCCCTGCTGGGCGGGCGGCTGCTGCGCCCGGCCGAGCTGGCGGAGATGCAGCGGACGGTCCCGGCCGACCTGGGCGTGCCGAACGCCCGCTACGGCTTGGGTCTGGGCAGCGTCCCGTTGTCGTGCGGGCTGTTCTGGGGGCACGAAGGCGGGATACCGGGCTTCACCAACCTGGCCGGCGTGGGCCCGCACGGCCGCCGGAGCACGGTGGTGGTGAACCAGAACCCGGCACCGGGCGCCTCGGCACAGCTGTTCACCGTCACCGAAGCGGCGCTGTGCTCGTAGGCCGGCGGGCGGCAACCCTCCGTTCGCGGTCCGGAATTGTCGGTGCCTGCCGGTAGAGTGGAAAACGGGGGGCGCCCCCGCGCGCGGGTTGTGCCGGCCTGCTCAGGGCAGCAGGTCGAGGGCCTCGGTCCACGGCCGCCGGACGTCCAAGCGGTGCAGCGTCACCCCGGCGCCCTTCAGGGTGTCGAGGTGGCGCTGCCACGCCGGGTGGTGCACCCGGGTGTCCTGGATCTGGTACGCCACCACCACCGTGATCCCCGGTGCGCCCAGCACGTCACCCAGCACCGTCAGCGCCTGGTTGTCCGCGATGCCGAGCGCGAGCTTGGCGACCGAGTTCGCCGACGCCGGCGCGAACAGGAACACCGCCGGGTCCGGGTGCGGCCGCGGCTCGCCGGGCAACCGGGAGACGCTGCGGACCGGCAGGTCCGTGCAGGCGGCGACGTCGGCGAGCGCGCCGGTCGCCTCGAGCCAGCGGTGCGCGGTCGGCGTCAGCGTGATCGCCGGCCGCCAGCCGCGGTCGGCGGCGGGGCGGGCCAGCTCGGCGGCGAACCGGGTGTCCAGCCCGCCGCACGAGCCGGCGACCAGCCCGAGGTCCCTCACGGTTTGCGCAGCACGGCACAGAACATCGCGTCCGTGCCGTGGCGGTGCGGCCACAGCTGGACGTACGGCCCGTCGCCGAGCTCCGGGACGCCCGGGAAGAACTCGCGCGCGTCCTGCACCTCGGCCTTCAGCCGCCGCGCCGTCTCCGCGAAGACGCCTTCGGTCTCCGCCAGGTGCGGCGAGCAGACGACGTACGTCAGCACGCCGCCCGGCCGCAGCAGCTCGTAAGCCGCGGTGATCAGCTCGCCCTGCAGCTTCGTCAGGTCCGCGACGTCGGACGGCTGCCGCCGCCAGCGCGCCTCCGGCCGCCTCCGCAGCGCGCCGAGGCCGCTGCACGGCGCGTCGACGAGGATCCGGTCGTACCCCGGCTCCAGGCCGCTCTCGCGTCCGTCGGCGACGTGCACCTTCACCGGCAACCCGCTCGTGGCCTTCTCGACGAGCTTCGCGCGGTGCGGCGCCTTCTCGACGGCGTCGACGGTCGCGCCGCTCAACGCGGCCAGCGCGCCGAGCAGCGCCGCCTTGCCGCCGGGGCCCGCGCACAGGTCGAGCCAGCGTTCGTCGGTGCCTTCGAGCGGCACCTTCGTCGCGGCGATCGCGCAGAGCTGGCTGCCCTCGTCCTGGACGGCGGCCAGCCGCTCGCGGACCGGCTCGGCGTCGGCCGGGTCGCCGGCGCCGGACGGCAGGCGGACGCCGTACGGCGAGTACGGCGCGGGGTCGCCGCCGGTGATCGCGGCGAGCTCGTCCGCGCTGATCTCGCCGGGGCGGGCGACGAGGTGGACCTCGGGGCGCGCGTCGTCGGCTTCCAGCGCGGCCTTGAGACCGGCGCCCTTGTCACCCAGCGCTTCGGCGAAGGAGCGGGCGATCCAGCGCGGGTGCGCGGTGCGCAGCGCGTAGGCCCCGATCGGGTCGGCGGCCTCGTCCGGCGCCAGCTCGTCGAGCCACGCCGCTTCGTCCTTTTCGGACACCTTGCGCATGATCGCGTTGGCGAAACCCGTGGCCCACGAACCGGCTTCCGCGCGCACGAGGTCCACAGTGGACGTCACGGCCGCGTGCTCGGGGATGCGGGTGCGCAGCAGCTGGTAGACGCCGAGGCGCAGCGCGTCGAGCACCGCCGGGTCGGTCTGCTTGAGCGGGCGCTCGGCGCAGGCCTCGATGACGGCGTCGAGCAGGCCCTGGGCGCGCGACGCGCCGTAGGCGAGTTCGGTGGCCAGCGCGGCGTCCCGGCCGGTGATCCGGCGCTCGCGCAGCAGGTCCGGCAGGACCAAGTTGGCGTAGGCGTCCTTCGTCCGGACGGCCGCGAGGACGTCGAACGCGGCCTGCCGGGCGGCGTCCACCTCCGGCGGGCGGCGCGGCCCTTCCTTGCGCGGGGCCGGCCGGCCCCGCTGCGGCCGTGACGGGCGTCGTTCCCTGTGGTCGTTCACCGGAGGCGCTCTCCCTGGTCGATCCGTGTTCCGCGCGCCCAGTCGGTGGCCGCCATCCGTTTCTTGCCGGGTGCCTGGACTTCGCCGAGCCGCAACGGCTTCGTCGCCGTTCCGACCAGCACCCGTTTGCGCTCGACCACGATCTCGCCCGGCGGCGGGCCGGGCTCGTCGAGCACCGTGACCGGGCCGAGCTTGAAGCGTTCCCCGCGGAACTCGGCCCACGCGCCCGGGTCCGGGGTGACCGACCGGATCTGCCGGTCGACGGCCGACGCGGGATCGGCGAAGGACACGCGCGCGTCCTCAACGGTCACCTTCGGCGCGTAGCTGACCCCTTCGGCGGGCTGCTCGCGCGCGACGAGGCTGCCGTCGGCGAGACCGTCCATGGTGGACAGAAGCAGCTTGGCCCCGGACTCGGCGAGCCGCCCGAGCAGCGCGCCGGCGGTGTCGGTGGCACCGATCGTCTCGGTGACGACGCCGTAGACGGGGCCGGCGTCGAGTTCCTTGACGATCCGGAAGGTCGAGGCCCCGGTGATCTCGTCGCCGGCGCGGATCGCGGCCTGCACGGGCGCGGCCCCCCGCCACGCGGGCAGCAGCGAGAAGTGCAGGTTCACCCAGCCCAGCCGCGGAATGTCGAGGGCGGCCTGCGGGAGCAGCGCCCCGTAGGCGACGACGGGGCAGGCATCGGGCGCGAGCTCGGCCAGCCGCGCGAGGAAGGCGGGATCACCGGCGCGCGCGGGCGTGAGGACCTCGATGCCGTGTTCATCGGCAAGGGCGCCGACGGGCGACCGCACGACGCGGCGGCCGCGCCCGGCCTGCGCATCGGGCCGCGTGACGACGGCAACGACCTCGTGCCGCCCGGAATCGAGCAGGGCACGCAGGGCGGGGACCGCCGGATCGGGAGTGCCGGCGAAGACGAGCTTCATCGACCCACCCCCGGCGGAAGCAGGGTTTCAGGTGGCTGGAACATCGAGGCCGAGTCTAGAAGGCGCCTCCCGGCCGGGCGCGCCAGTGCCCCGATGTGCCGAGTTGCAGCTCAGGCGGGGTTGTCCACATCGGGGTGGTGCTGTGGACAGCCGGGCCTACTGGCCGCCCCGCTGCCGCGAATGACTCATTCGGGACCTCCGAGCGGCCAGCGTGGTGATGTCGAAGAACCGGCGGTAGGTCAGCTC